>JALWJU010000586.1 GCA_026997055.1 Paracoccaceae bacterium
GGCCCACGCTGGCCACTTCGGGGCTGGTATAGATCACGCCGGGGATCACGTCGTAATTCACATGGCCCACCTGTCCGGCGATGCATTCGGCCACCATGATGCCCTCTTCCTCGGCCTTGTGGGCGAGCATCGGGCCTTCGGTCACATCGCCGATCGCCCAGATGCCCGCGACCGACGTACGGCCCTGGGCATCGGTCTCGATCTGCCCGCGCTCGGTCATCTTCAGCCCCAGCGCCTCGGGTGCGATACCGGCAAGGAAGGGGCGGCGGCCGGTGGCCACAAGCACGGTGTCGGCTTCCAGCACGTTTGCCGAGCCGTCCTTCTTCAGTTCGTAGGTCAGTTTCAGCTTGGTCTTGAGCTTCTCCACGCCCTTGACCGCCGCGCCAAGGACGAATGTAAGCCCCTGTTTTTTCAGCGCTCTTTGCAGCGCCTTGCCGAGCCCCTTGTCGAGCCCCGGGGTGATGTGATCGAGATATTCCACCACCGTCACCTCGGCCCCGAGCCGGGCATAGACCGAGCCGAGTTCGAGCCCGATCACCCCGGCGCCGATCACCACCAGGCGCTTCGGGATCCTGCCCAGCGACAGCGCCCCGGTCGAGCTCACCACCCGCTCCTCGTCCACCTCCACGCCGGGCAGGCTCGCAGGCTCCGAGCCGGTGGCGATGACGATATGGCGGGCGGAATGGACCTCTTCATCCACCCGGACCTTGCCGGGTTCGAGGATCTCGCCCCAGCCCTTCAGCCAGTCTATCTTGTTCTTTTTGAAGAGGAATTCGATGCCTCTGGTGTTCTGCCCCACCACCGCATCCTTGTATTCGAGCATCTTCGGCCAATCGACCGAGGGTGCCTTGCCCCTGAGCCCCATGGCGGCGAAATTGTGCTCTGCCTCGTGCAGCATGTGGCTTGCATGCAGGAGCGCCTTGGAGGGGATGCAGCCCACGTTGAGGCAAGTGCCGCCCAGGGTCTCGCGCCCCTCGACCACCGCCGTCTTCAGCCCCAGCTGAGCGCAGCGGATGGCCGAGACATAGCCCCCCGGCCCGGCGCCGATGATAATCACGTCATAATCTGCCATTTGGGTCTCCTTTGGCGGAACTCTTGGCTGTTTTCCCGGCCGCGCAGAGCGCATGCGCGATCTGCCGGCTGGAATGTCCCGAATATTTGCGCCCCCGCAGGGTCATGCGCCTCGCCCCTGTTTGTGATCACAAATCCATCAGCAGGCGACGCGGGTCTTCGAGCGCCTCCTTGACCCGCACGAGGAAGGTCACCGCCCCCTTGCCGTCCACGATCCGGTGGTCATAGGAGAGCGCCAGATACATCATCGGCCGGATCACGATCTCGCCGCCCACCACCACGGGGCGCTCCTGGATCTTGTGCATGCCGAGGATCCCCGATTGCGGCGGGTTCAGGATCGGCGAGGACATCAGCGAGCCATAGACCCCGCCATTGGAGATGGTGAAGGAGCCGCCCTGCATCTCGGCCAGGCTCAGCTTGCCCTCGCGCGCGCGCTTGCCGAGTTCGGCGATCTTCTGCTCGATGGCGTGAAACGACATCTGCTCGGCATTGCGGATCACCGGCACGACGAGGCCGCTGGGCGTACCCACCGCCACGCCCATATGAACGTAATGCTTGTAAACCACCTCATCGCCGTCGATCTCGGCATTGACCTCCGGCACCTCGTTCAGCGCATGCACGCAGGCACGCACGAAGAACGACATGAAGCCGAGCTTCACCCCGTGTTTCTTCAGGAACAGGTCCTTGTATTCGTTGCGCAGATCCATGATCGCCGACATGTCCGCCTCGTTATAGGTGGTCAGGATCGCGGCCGTATTCTGGGCCTCCTTCAGGCGGCGGGCGATGGTCTGGCGCAGGCGGGTCATCTTCACCCGCTCCTCGCGCGCCGCATCCTCGGCGGGGACGGTCGGGCGCGGCGCGGCTGGAGAGGCAGGCGCGGCGGGAGCCGCAGGCGCGCTCGTCGCAGCGGTCGGGGACGCGGCGGCAGAGGCGGCGCTGGCGGCGATGGCGGCGATGGCGGCCTGCACGTCCTCCTTCATCACCCGGCCATCGCGGCCGGTGCCCTGGACCTGCTCGCGCGAGAGCCCGGCTTCGGCCATGGCCTTCTTCGCCGAAGGCGCATCCTCCACGTCCCGTTTCGGCGCCGAAGGCGCCGCCCCCGAATCCGCCGGGGCGCCGGCCCCAGCCGGCGCAACGCTGCCGGAGGTGGCGAGCAGGGCGAGCCGCGCGCCCGGGCTCACCACCGCCCCTTCGGGCGCGGCGATCTCGGCCAGAACGCCCGCCTGAGGGGCGGGCACCTCGACCGATACCTTGTCGGTCTCCAGTTCGCAGAGCATTTCATCGGCGGCCACCGCATCGCCCGGCTGCTTGTACCAGCTTGCGACCGTGGCTTCGGCGACGCTCTCGCCCAGGGCCGGCACGACGACCTCCACCGCCTCGCCGCCGGCGGCATCCGGCGCGGCCGGGGCAGGGGCCGGACTGGGGGCGCCTGCCGGGGCCTCTGCCGCCGGGGCTGGCGGCGCGCCCGCGCCTTCCTCGATCCGTGCCAGAAGTGCGCCGACCCCCACCGTCTCGCCTTCCGCGGCGACGATCTCGGCCAGCGTCCCGGCCACCGGCGCGGGCACCTCCACCGTCACCTTGTCGGTCTCCAGTTCGCACAGCATTTCATCGGCCGCCACCGCATCGCCGGGCTTCTTGAACCAGGTCGCGACCGTGGCCTCGGTGACGCTCTCGCCCAAAGCGGGCACATGTACTTCTACTTCCTTGCTCATGCTTCGTTTCCTTCGATGGCGAGCGCGTCTCTGACCAGCGCTTCCTGTTGTTCCTTGTGCGACCTGGCGAGCCCGGTGGCCGGCGAGGCCGAGGCCGGACGTCCGGCATAGGCGGCGCGGGTATTGACGGCACCGATACGCTCCAGCACCCACTCGATATTCGGCTCGATGAAGGTCCAGGCTCCCTGATTCTTGGGCTCCTCCTGGCACCAGACGAATTCCGCCCCCTTGAAGCGCTCCAGCTCCTTGACCATGGACAGCGCCGGGAAGGGGTAGAATTGCTCGATCCTGAGCAGGTAGATATCGTCGATCCCGGTGGCATCGCGCGCCTCCAGCAGATCGAAATAAACCTTGCCCGAGCACAGGACCACGCGGCGGATCTTCTCGTCCGCTACCAGCCTGGTGGGCGAACGCCCGATTTGCGCGTCGTCCCACAGCACCCGGTGAAAGGAGGAGCCGGTGGTGAAGTCCTCGCGCCGCGAGACTGCCTTCTTGTGGCGCAGGAGCGATTTCGGCGTCATCAGGATCAGCGGCTTGCGGAACGAGCGGTGCAGCTGCCGGCGCAGGATGTGGAAGTAATTGGCCGGGGTGGTGCAATTGGCCACGATCCAGTTATCCCCCCCCGAAAGCTGCAGATAGCGCTCGAGCCGGGCCGAGCTGTGCTCCGGCCCCTGCCCCTCGAAGCCATGCGGCAGCAGGCAGACCAGCCCGGACATGCGCAGCCACTTGGCCTCGCCCGAGGAAATGAACTGGTCGAACATGATCTGCGCGCCATTGGCAAAGTCGCCAAACTGCGCCTCCCACATCACCAGCGCATTGGGCTCGGCCAGCGAATAGCCGTATTCGAAGCCCAGCACCGCGTATTCCGAGAGCATCGAATCGATCACCTCGTAGCGGGCCTGCCCCTCGCGGATATGGTTGAGCGGATAGTAGCGCGCTTCGTTTTCCTGGTCGATGAAGGCCGAGTGGCGCTGGCTGAAGGTGCCGCGGGTGCTGTCCTGCCCGGCCAGGCGCACCGGGTAGTTCTCGAGCAGCAGCGAGCCGAAGGCCAGCGCCTCGCCGGTGGCCCAGTCGATCCCCTCGCCCGCCTCCAGCGCCTGCTGCTTGGCGGCGAGCATCCGCCCCACGGTCTTGTGCAGGTGGAAGCCCTCGGGCACCCGGGTCAGCGCCGCCGCCACCTCGTCATAGGTCTCGGGTGCGATCGCGGTCTCTCCGCGCTGGTATTCCTTGCCCTGGCGGTCGAGCTTCGACCAGCGCCCGTCGAGCCAGTCGGCCTTGCTCGGCCGATAGCTCTTGCCGGCCTCGAATTCCTCGTTGAGAAAGGCCTGGAAGGCCATCTTCATGTCCTCGACCTCCACCGGGTCGATCAGCCCGTCGGCGGCCAGCCGCTCGGTATAGAGCTGGAGCGTGGTCGGGTGCTGCTTGATCCGCTTGTACATCAGCGGATTGGTAAACATCGGCTCGTCGCCCTCGTTATGGCCGAAGCGGCGGTAGCAGAACATGTCGATCACCACGTCCTTGTGGAACTTCTGGCGAAACTCCGTGGCGACCTTGGCGGCGTGGACCACCGCCTCGGGATCGTCGCCATTGACGTGGAAGATCGGCGCTTCGACCATCAGCGCGATATCGGTGGGATACGGCGAGGAGCGGCTGAAATGCGGCGCGGTGGTGAAGCCGATCTGGTTGTTGACGACGATGTGGATCGTGCCGCCGGTGCGGTGGCCGACAAGGCCAGAGAGCCCGAAGCACTCCGCCACCACCCCCTGCCCGGCAAAGGCCGCATCGCCATGCAGCAGCACCGGCAGCACGCGGGCGCGCTCGGCGTCCTCGCGCTGGTCCTGCTTGGCGCGCACCTTGCCCAGCACCACCGGATTGACCGCCTCCAGGTGGCTCGGATTGGCGGTCAGGCTGAGATGCACCTTGTTGCCGTCGAACTCGCGGTCGGAGGAAGCGCCGAGGTGATATTTCACGTCGCCCGAGCCGTCCACGTCCTCGGGCTTGAAGGATCCGCCCTGGAATTCGTTGAAAATCGCGCGAAACGGCTTGCCCATCACGTTGGCGAGCACGCTGAGGCGGCCGCGATGGGGCATGCCGATCACGATCTCCTCCACCCCCAGCGCGCCGCCGCGCTTGATGATCTGCTCCATCGCCGGGATCAGGCTCTCGCCCCCGTCGAGGCCGAAGCGCTTGGTGCCCATATACTTGACATGCAGGAATTTCTCGAAGCCCTCGGCCTCGACCAGCTTCTTCAGGATCGCCTTGCGGCCCATCCGGGTGAACTGGATCTCCTTGCCCAGCCCCTCGATGCGCTCCTTGAGCCAGCCGGCCTGCTCCGGGTTCGAGATATGCATGTATTGCAGCGCGAAAGTGCCGCAATAGGTGCGGTTCACGATCTCCATGATCTGGCGCATGGTCGCTGTCTGAAGCCCCAGCACGTTGTCGATGAAGATCGGCCGGTCCATGTCGGCCTCGGTGAAGCCGTAGGAAGCCGGGTCGAGCTCCGGGAGCGCCGGGATCTCGCGCAGGCCCAGCGGGTCGAGCCTGGCCTTGCGGTGGCCGCGGATGCGGTAGGCGCGGATGATCATCAGCGCGCGGATCGAATCGAGCACCGCGCGGCGCACCTGCTCGTCCGAGACGCTGACCTCGCGCTTCTCGGCCTCGGCGACGATCTTTTCGGCGATCTTCGCCCCGTCCTTCGGTCCGGTCTCCTCGGGCCACATGCCATCGAGCGCGTGGGTGAGCTCGTCATCGGGCATCGGCGGCCAGTCGGCGCGCGCCCAGGAGGGGCCGGCGGCCTCGGCCTCCACATCGCTTCCGGCATCGCCCAGCGCCGCGAAATACTCCGCCCAGGCCGCATCCACCGCCTGCGGGTCGCGCGCCCACCGGGCATAGAGATGCTCCATGTAATCGGCATTGTGCCCCTGCAGGAAGGATGAGGCCCGGAAGCTTTCGTTTGGCGAATGGTCGTTCATCTGAGGCTCCGTTTCGGAGGGTGAAAGGGTGTCAGTCCACTGGGTTGGTACGCAGGAATGTCTCGACGACACCGGATATTTCCGGCACAGGACCGATTTTCCCGGCCAGCTTTTCGGCATCTATCATCGCGGCGGGGGCGCCCAGAATGGCGGCAAGCGCCAGCCCGAGCGCAGCGAGGCCCCCGGATCGCCCGAATTTTCTGCGAAAATTCGCGGCCACCGCCACCTCCTACCCGATCGCCTTCAGCACCGCTTCGCCGAGTTCGGCGGGGCTTTCGGCGACCACGATCCCGGCGCTTCTCATCGCCTCGATCTTGTCGTCCGCGCCGCCCTTGCCGCCGGAGACGATGGCGCCCGCGTGCCCCATGCGCCGGCCCGGGGGCGCGGTGCGCCCGGCGATGAAGCCCGCGACCGGCTTCCTGCGGCCCTTCTTTGCTTCGTCCTTCAAAAACTGCGCCGCCTCCTCCTCGGCCGAGCCGCCGATCTCGCCGATCATGATGATGCTCTCGGTCTCGTCATCGGCGAGGAACATCTCCAGCACCTCGATATGCTCGAGCCCCTTGATCGGGTCGCCGCCGATGCCGACCGCGGTGGACTGGCCCAGCCCCACATCGGTGGTCTGCTTCACTGCCTCGTAGGTGAGCGTGCCCGAGCGCGAGACCACGCCCACCGAGCCGCGCTTGAAGATGTTGCCGGGCATGATGCCGATCTTGCAGGCGCCCGGCGTCAGGATGCCGGGGCAGTTGGGGCCGATCAGCGTGGTGGCGGAGCCTTCGAGCGCGCGCTTCACCCGCATCATGTCGAGCACCGGAATCCCCTCGGTGATCGCCACCACCAGTTCCATCCCGGCGTCGATGGCCTCGAGGATCGAATCGGCGGCAAAGGGCGGGGGCACGTAGATCACGGAGGCATTGGCGCCGGTAGCGGCGCGCGCCTCATGCACCGAGTTGAACACCGGCAGGCCCAGATGCTCCTGCCCGCCCTTGCCCGGCGTCACCCCGCCGACCATCCTGGTGCCATAGGCAATCGCCTGCTCGGAGTGGAACGTGCCCTGCGAGCCGGTAAAGCCCTGACAGATCACCTTTGTGTTTTCGTCTACGAGAATAGCCATCTGCCTTACCCCTTCACCGCCTTGACGATCTTCTTCGCCGCGTCCCCCAGGTCGTCGGCGGCGATCACGTCGAGGCCGCTTTCGTTGAGGATGCGCTTGCCCTCTTCCACCTTGGTGCCTTCGAGGCGCACCACCAGCGGCACCTTGAGGCCCACATCCCTGACCGCCTGCACCACGCCCTCGGCGATCACGTCGCAGCGCATGATGCCGCCGAAGATGTTGACGAGGATGCCCTTCACCCTGGTATCGGAGGTGATGATCTTGAAGGCCGCGGTGACCTTCTCGGTGGTCGCCCCGCCGCCCACATCGAGGAAGTTCGCGGGCTCGGCGCCGTAGAGCTTGATGATGTCCATGGTCGCCATGGCCAGCCCCGCGCCATTGACCATGCAGCCGATCTCGCCATCGAGCGCGATATAGTTGAGGTCGTATTTCGAGGCCTCCAGCTCCTTGGGGTCTTCCTCCGACGTGTCGCGCAGCTCGGCGATGTCGGGGTGGCGGTAGAGCGCGTTGTTGTCAAAGCCCATCTTGGCATCGAGGCACAGAAGCCGGCCCTCGCCGGTCAGCACCAGCGGGTTGATCTCCAGCATCTCCATGTCCTTGTCGATGAACATGGCGTAAAGCGTGCCCATCAGGCCCACGCATTGCTTGACCTGCTTGCCCTCGAGCCCCAGCGCGAAAGCGATGCGCCGGCCGTGATAGGGCTGGTAGCCGGTGGCCGGATCGACGCTGAACGACAGGATCTTTTCCGGCGTGCTGGCGGCGACTTCCTCGATATCCATGCCGCCTTCGGTGGAGGCGACGAAGGAGACGCGGCTCGTCTGCCGGTCCACCAGCAGGGCGAGGTAGAATTCGCGGGCGATGTCGGCGCCGTCCTCGATATAGATGCGCCCGACTTCCTTGCCCACAGCCCCGGTCTGCTTGGTGACCAGGGTGCGGCCCAGCATCCGGCGCGCCTCTTCGGCGGCTTCCTCGACCGAACGGGCGATGCGCACGCCGCCGCCTTCGCCGGCCTCGGGCTCCTTGAAGCTGCCCTTGCCGCGCCCGCCGGCATGGATCTGCGCCTTGACCACCCAGACCGGGCCGTCAAGCTCCCCGGCGGCGGTCTTGGCCTCTTCGGCACGGGTTACGAGGCGGCCGTCGCTGACCGGGGCACCGGCGGCGCGCAGCAGTGCCTTGGCCTGATACTCGTGGATATTCATGAATGCGTCCTGTCTGTTCAAGAGCCCGTCTTCGGCGGGACCATGCCTGACAGATTTGTGTAAAGAAACGGTTTTTTCCTTGAAACACGGAAAGATGATGGATTTCTTCGATTTTGTGATCACGCGAAAATGAGTGTGATCACACATTCCGTTTTCGGCATTGATTCGATACCGCCCCGTCGCGCAAACCCCCGGTGCCGGGCACCGGGGGCTGAAAGATGCGCCAGGCGCTCCGGCCCGGTCAGGCCAGCGAGGAATCGATCTCCTTGCAAGCAGCGACCAGTCCTCTGACGGCATTGACCGACTTGTCGAACGCCGCCTGCTCGTCGCGCGAAAGGCGGATGTCGATCACCCGCTCGATGCCCCCGGCGCCGATCACCGTGGGCACGCCCACATAGATGCCGTCGAGCCCCAGCGCGCCATCCACCCAGGCCGCGCAGGGCAGTACGCGCTTCTGATCCTTGAGATAGGCTTCGGCCATTTCGATCGCCGAGGCGGCGGGGGCGTAATAGGCCGAGCCGGTCTTGAGCAGGCCGACGATCTCGGCTCCGCCGTCCCGGGTGCGCTGGATGATCGCATCCACCGCTTCCTGGCTGGTCCAGCCCATTTCCACCAGGTCCGGCAGCGGGATGCCGCCCACGGTCGAATAGCGCGCCAGCGGCACCATCGTGTCGCCATGCCCGCCCAGCACGAAGGCGGTCACGTCGCGCATCGACACGCCGAACTCCAGGCTCAGGAAGTGGCGGAAGCGGGCGCTGTCGAGCACGCCTGCCATGCCCACGACCTTTTCGCGCGGCAGGCCCGAATATTCGCGCAGCGCCCAGACCATCGCATCGAGCGGGTTGGTGATGCAGATGACGAAGGCGTCCGGCGCATGGGCCTTGATCCCCTCGCCTACCGCCTTCATCACCTTGAGGTTGATGCCCAGCAGGTCGTCGCGGCTCATCCCCGGCTTGCGCGGCACGCCGGCGGTGACGATGCACACATCCGCCCCGGCAATGTCGGCATAATCGGTGGTGCCCTTCAGCGCCGCGTCGATGCCGACGATGGGTCCGCTTTCGGCAATGTCCAGCGCCTTGCCCTGGGGGATGCCGTCGGCAATGTCGAAGAGGACGATATCGCCGAGCTCCTTCATCGCCGCCATGTGAGCGAGCGTGCCCCCGATCATGCCGGCGCCGATCAGCGCGATTTTGGGTCTGGCCATGGGATTGTCTCCATCCGTTGCGTGATGGAGACAGGGGTATTCCTTTCGGCGGATTCGCGCAAGCCCGCTGCAGCGCAGCAAACGGCAGGGGGAGAGTGCGGTTCAGGCCGGCTCGCCCGGCACTGCGAGGTCGGGGCCGAGCTCGATCATGTCGCCGGCGCCGATCAGGCAGGTTTCGCCGGAGGGGAAGGTGATCAGCAGGGTCCAGCTGCCGGTCTCGCTCGAGGCAAACAGCTCGACCACCTGCCGCGCGGCGGTCAGGGCGATGAAGCGGCGGGTTTCTCCGTAT
>JALWJU010000587.1 GCA_026997055.1 Paracoccaceae bacterium
CCACTTCGCCGGAGGTGAACTTGCGCAGGGTGCGCCGCGCATCGGGCGGGAAAAGCTGGGCGCGGTGGGCCTGAAGCCGCTCCGAAAGCCGCTCGGCATGGTCGCCGATCAGGATGTCAATGCGGGTACGGTCCTGCGCCATTTTCGTGTCTGCCCATCATTGCTCTGCCCATATAACGCCTTCTTCCGCCGATTTATCCTCGGCCCCGCCGCTCAGGCGCCGATTGTTACGGTTTGGCGCGTATTATTCTGTATCTGGCGTATATGAATGGCCGAGATTGGCGATTCTGACAAGAGGTATTTTCTACATCTTGCGGCAGGCGCTTCTCGGAGCACAAGCGGAAAGCTATCCCAGCAGGTCCGCGGCCGGATTATCCCGGATATCCACGTCGTCATAATAGCGCTGCGCCTGGGCCAACGAGCGGTGCAGAGACAGGCGCATCGCCGCCTGGATCGGCGCGCCTTCCAGCGCGGCCTGGGTCAGGAAGCCCGAGCGCAGCCCGTGCGGCGTGGCGAAGTCCCTGGGATAGCCCGCCGCCACGAGCCGCTTCTGCACGATCTGATAGATCCCGTCCGGCGAAAGCCGCCGCTCCAGCGGGGCATCGTTGCGCGTGATCGGGCGAAACAGCGGGCCAGCCTCGATCCCCGCCGCCTCGATCCAGAAGGCCAGCGCCCGCGCCGCCCGCCCCTTGAGCACCAGCCGTGGAGTCTGGCCGCGCGCGGTGGTCTTGGTCTCGGCGAGGGTGAGCCAGATCACGCCTTCGCGCGCGTAATCCTCAAGCGACACGTCCGCGCGCATCAGGGCGGAAATCTCGCTGCGCCGCCGCCCGCCCGAGGCCCAGCCGAGCATCAGCACCGCCCGGTCGCGGATCCCGCGCAGGGAATTGTCGCAGCTCGCCAGCATCGCCTCGAGCACCTCGCGGGTGATCGGGTGGGCGGACCTGGCGCGGGGCCGGTGGGCCACGGCGCGCCGCCCCTTGGCCCGTGCCTGACGGATCAGCGGCGCCTCGAAGGGCGAGGCGAGGTTCTTCATCCGGTGAAAGCTGCGCCAGGAGGAAATGCGCCGGTCCAGCGTGGCCGGGGCGGGGGCGGCGAGGCTCTTGCGCAGGCCGGCGGCGATCAGCGCCGCGCCGGTCCGCCGCGCGGGGTCGTCGGGCGGTGCCTGCGTGAGGTCGCGCGTATGCTCGAGGACAAAGCGCAGCGCCACCGCCTCGCTCTCGGGCCAGGCGAGCGGTGCGGCGAAGGCAGCCTGCTTCCAGGCGGTGATATAGAGCAGGTCGCGCTCATAGGCGCGCAGGGTATTGGCGGGCGTGCCGCGCAGATAGAGCTCGGTCAGCGCCTCGCTGTCGCCCGGCGAAAGGGCGGGAGCGGTGACGCAGGTGAGGAATTCGGCGGCCATGGGGCGAATCTGCGCCGATTTGCTCGGCGTGGCAAGCAGACATGATAAAGGGATATTATCATGTGTAAAAGGCGCGCATCGTATCTGCTCAAGTGCTGATCGAAACAGCCTGATTTTGCGCATTACGCGGTCTGTAGCCTTGCAATGCTGGCTATTCCAGAGGCGTATAACAGGCCGGTTCAAAGCGCGGCGTGCAGATCACGAGGAATACCAGATCTTCGCTCCCGGTATTGCGGATGCGCTGGGGGTGGTCCGGCGGGATCGTCACGCAGTCGCCGGGGCCGACGGCGAGAGGCGCGCCCGCGCCGTCATCCATCTCTGCGCTGCCGCGCTCGATCAGGTAGGTCTCGGCGGTGCCTGCAAGCGCGTGCAACTCCGTCGTCACCCCCGGCGCGACCCGGCAGCGGGCGAGCGAAAGGCCGGGGCTGGCGGGGTCGTTCAGCACTTCCTTGATGTGGCAGCGCTCGCGGGTGAAGAACTCGGGGTCGCCATTGGCGGGGATCTTGCGCAGCATGGGGCCTCTCCTTTTCGCCATTGTGCCGGCGGGAAATCTGGTGTCAAATCCCCCATGGCCGATGCAAATCTGACCGTGAAAAACGCCCTCCTGGTGACCTGCGATGCGCGTCACCGGGTGGTGGAAAATGCCGCCGTGGTGGTCCGCGACGGGCGCTTCGCCTGGATCGGGCCGAGCGGAGAGGCGCCCGAGCATGGCCCCGGAACCAACGAGGTGATCGACGCGGGCGGCGCGATCCTGATGCCCGGCCTGATCAACATGCACGCCCA
>JALWJU010000588.1 GCA_026997055.1 Paracoccaceae bacterium
CCCCATCGCCAGCCCCGCCCAGCCCGGTCGCGCGGGCAGGCTGCGCGAGAGCACGAACATCGGCACCAGCACCATCGAAAATCCCGCCACCAGCAGCCCCATGAATCCGAACACCGCCCAGACCATGTGCAGCCGCGCCAGACCTTCGCGATCGGCAAGGAAGCCGCCGGCGAAGTCCCAGACCAGCGTCAGCCCCAGCCCCGCCAGTACCGGCACCGCGCCCAGCGCCGCCCAGCCATGCGCCGCGACCACCGCCACAGAGCCCGCCCGCGCCAGGTTGACCGCCGTCAGCCCGACAAAGAGCAAAAGCCCCGCGCCGGTCATGGCCGCCCCGGCCTGCATATGCGCGACCTCGCCTGCCTCCATCCCCCAGGTCAGCAGCAGCACCCCCGGCGCCGCCAGCCAGAACGAGCCGCGCGCGGGCCAGGTGCGCAAGAGAGCGGCGCGGGTCACCACCGGCAGAAGCTGGTAGCTCGCGCCCATGGCGGTCATGGCAAAGACCCCGAGCGTGACCAGGTGCAGCGCCGCCAGCACCGGGCCGGGGCCGCCACTCCAGCCGGAAAGCTCCCCCGCGCCCAACAGCAGCTCGGCCCAGGCGGCGACGTGAAACAGCGCCGCGGCAAGGAAGAAGCGGAAAGGGATCGAGGCGGGCAGGAGCCGGTCCCTGGCCCCGCCGAGAAAGGAGGTGGCCATGCTCATCGCGCGGGCCTCAGGATCAGGCGGGTGTCGCCGGGGGCTTCGGCGACAAGCTCTCCATGCCAGCCGCGCTCGGCAAGCTCCGGGTAGAGATGCACCGGATCGCGGTCCATATGGGCGACGATCGGCCCCGGTGTATTCTCCACATGCCAGAGGATCGCCACCATCGGCTCGGGCGGGGGCAGACCGCGCGTGTCCACATGCCAGACGCTTCCTTCGCGCCAGGACTTGCCGGGCAGGTCTGTCATGCCAGCGCCCGCGCCGTGCGCGCCGCCAGCGCAGCGATGGCGAGGCGGCGGTAATGGGGCTGGATGGTGGTGGTGCGCTGGGGCGAGGCGGCCTTTTGCACCGCCTTTTCCAGCGCGGTGAAATAGGCGTCATCGGGCGAAAACGGCACATCGAAATTCACCATTTTCGGGCAGGAATTGGTCCCGGTCAACGCAATGTCAAAGCCACGCTCGGTACGCGCCAGCGCCACCCCGGCCAGCGGAAAGTCGATCGACTTGCGCACGCGCAGCTTGGCATAGGCCGAAGGCCCGGCGGGCGCGGGCAGGTGAATGGCGACGATCAGCTCACCCGGCGCGAGCGTGAGAAAACCCGCCCCGTCCTCGACGTAGAATTCCGCCAGCGCCACCCGCCGCCTGCCCTCCGGCCCGGCGATCTCGAGCGTCGCCCCGTGGACCATGAGCGCGGGCGCAAGATCGCCGGAAAAGGCCGCGCGGCAGCGATTGCCCCGTGGCGCTACATGGCAGACAGTGCCTTGATATTTCAGGCAGAAATCATTGCTCTGCCGCCACCAATGGCTCTGGTTGTAGTAAAGGCAGCGAGTATCGAGGCAGAGATTGCCGCCAATCGTGGCCACCGCCCGATGCCCCGGCGCGGCGACGCAGGCGGCGGCCTCGGCCAGGCTGGCATAGGCGCGGGCGAGCGGATCGCGGGCAAGGCTTGCCAGCGTCACCGCCGCGCCGATGCGCAGGCCCTCGCCCTCGGCGGCGACCCCCTGCATCTCGTCGATCGCGCCGATATCCACCAGCACGTCCGGCACCGCCAGCCCCCGGCGCAGCTGCACCAGCTTGTCGGTCCCGCCGGCAAGGATCTGCGCGCCCTCCCGGGCCAGCGCGGCCACGGCCTCGGCCACGGTCGCGGGCCGGACCAGGGTGAAATCGGGGAGAAGCTCGCTCATGCTGCACCTCCCGCGCGCTTCTGCGCGCGCCGCCACTTGATCAGCGCCTCCAGCAGGCGGTCGGGCGTGACCGGCAGGAAATTCACATCCAGCCCCAGCGCATCGGCCACCGCATTGACCAGCGCCGGCGGGAAGCCCGACAGCGCGCCCTCGCCCGCCTCCTTGGCGCCGAAGGGGCCGAGCGGGTCGATGCTCTCGACGATATGCACCTCCACCGGCGGGCTCTCGGCGATGGTGGGAAAGCGGTAGTCGAGCATGTTGGCATGAGCATGGAGGCCGTCGCGCCAGGCGGTCTCCTCGCTC
>JALWJU010000589.1 GCA_026997055.1 Paracoccaceae bacterium
CGCGCAGGGCGGCCTGGCTGTCCCAGGGCTGGGGCGCAGCCAGCGCGCCGGAAAGCGCGCGCAGGATGGCCCAGTTTTCCTTGGCCTCGCCGGGCGCAAAGGCGGCGCGGCGGGCAAGCTGCGGCCGCCCCTCGGTATTGACGAACAGCCCGTCCTCCTCGGTCCAGGCCGCGCCGGGCAGGATCACGTCGGCGCGATGCGCGCCCCGGTCGCCATGGCTGCCCTGGTAGATCACGAAGGGGCCGGCCTCGATGTCGATCTCGTCGGCGCCCATGTTGAAGATCACGTCGGCCCCCTCGGTCGCCGCCGCCATGCCGCCCTCGCAGACCGCGCCCACATCCATCGCGCCCACGCGCGCGGCCGCCGTGTGCAGGACCATGAACTTCGAGCCGGTCCGCTCGGCCAGTTGCATCGCCGCGGCCAGCACCGCCTCGCCATCGGCCTCGTTGATCGCGCCCTGGCCGACGATCACCACGGAGGGCACCTCCAGCACCTCCTTGTAATCCTTCTCCAGCAGGGCCATCAGATCGGCGCGGCTGTCGCCCATGTAAGCGACATCATAGGTGAGGTCCACGTTTTCGCCGATCAGGCCGATCTCGGCGCCGCTCAGCCAGGCCTTGCGGATGCGCGCATTGAGCACCGGCGCTTCCTCGCGCGGATTGGTGCCGATCAGCTGGATCATCCGCGCGTTTTCAAGGTCTTCGATGCTTGCCGTGCCCACATAGGCGGAGCGGTTGCCGGCAGGCAGCGCGGCGCGGTCCACCCGGCATTCGACGGCCCCGCCGAGCCCCTCGATCAGGTGCTTCAGCGCAAAGGCGGCCTCGGTGGAAGCGAGATCGCCGACGAGCCCCGCGACCTTGCTGGCGCCCTTGAGCGCCTCGGCGGCGCGCGCCAGCGCCTCGTCCCAGGAGGCCGGGCGCAGGCGGCCGTTTTCGCGGATATAGGGCCTGTCGAGGCGCTGGCGGGCGAGCCCGTCCCAGACGAAGCGGCTCTTGTCGGAGAGCCATTCCTCGTTCACCCCATCGTGATTGACCGGCAGGATGCGCATCACCCGCCGGCCCTTGGTATCGACGCGGATATTGGAGCCGAGCGCGTCCATCACGTCGATGCTTTCGGTCTTGGTCAGCTCCCAGGGGCGCGCGGTGAAGGCATAGGGCTTGCTGGTCAGCGCCCCCACCGGGCACAGGTCGATGATATTGCCCTGCAGGTTCGACGGGATCAGCGCGCCCATATAGGTGGTGATCTCCGCATCCTCGCCGCGCCCGGTCTGGCCCATCACGCTCACGCCCGCCACCTCGGTGGTAAAGCGCACGCAGCGGGTGCAGGAGATGCAGCGGGTCATCTGGGTCGAGACCAGCGGGCCGAGGTCGAGATCCTCGACCGTGCGCTTGGGCTCGCGGAAGCGGCTTCGGTCCAGCCCATAGGCCATGGCCTGATCCTGCAGGTCGCATTCGCCGCCCTGGTCGCAGATCGGGCAGTCGAGCGGGTGGTTGATGAGGATGAATTCCAGCACCCCCTCGCGGGCCTTTTTCACCATCGGCGTGTTGGTCCTGACCACCGGCGGCTGACCCTCGGGGCCGGGGCGCAGGTCGCGCACCTGCATGGCGCAGGAAGCCGCCGGCTTGGGCGGGCCGCCCACCACCTCGACCAGGCACATGCGGCAATTGCCGGCAATGGACAAGCGCTCGTGATAGCAGAAGCGCGGGATCTCCACCCCGGCCTCTTCGCAGGCCTGCAGGATGGTCATGGCCCCGTCCACCTCGATCACGCGCCCGTCAATCTCGATCTTTCTCAGGTCGCTCATCTGGTACCCTTCGCCCTTCCTTGCCGGCCGCCCCGGGCGGCCCGTTTTCCCAGCCCCTCCGGCCCCTAGCCGCCCTTCAGCATCGAGCCGACATAGGTCTCCTGTTCCATCTCGCTGCGGCCGACTTCGCAGAAGCTCTGCGCATCGCCCTCAACGGCCCCCTTTTCCAGCAGGCGCTCGGTGGCCAGGGCGCGGAAGCGGGCCTGTTCGTCCTTGTCGTTGACATAGGTCTCGATCTCGTCGCTCGTGTATCCGAGCCCCTTTGCATGGCGCGAAAGGCTCAGCGCGTAGCCCACCATCCTGAGCCGGCGCAGGCGGATCGTGGGGCATTGTTCGTCGATGATATAGGCCATGGAAGCGCCCAGAAGCTCGCGCTG
>JALWJU010000590.1 GCA_026997055.1 Paracoccaceae bacterium
TCCTCGTGCAGTTCCTGCTGCTGGACGGCCTGCTGACCTGGGGGGCGTTCACCTATCCGTTTGCCTTTCTGGTCACCGACCTGATGAATCGCATCCACGGCGCGCGCGCGGCCCGGCGCGTGGTGCTGGCGGGCTTTGTCACCGGGGTAATCTGCTCGCTGATCGGCAGCCGGATCATGCTCGAATACGGCCCCGCCGTCTCGCTGCGCGTGGCAGTGGGCTCGGGGGTGGCCTTTCTCAGCGCGCAGATGCTGGACGTGGCGGTGTTTGACCGTCTGCGCCGGGGGGCCTGGTGGCGGGCGCCGCTGGTCTCGACACTGGTGGGCTCGGCGGTGGATACGGCGCTGTTCTTCACCATTGCCTTTTCGGCTTCGGTCACCCTGTTCGGCCCCGAGGCCGATGCGGCGATCAGCTGGGCCTGGGAGGGGGCGCCTTTCCTTGCCTTCGGCCCGGAAGCGCCGCTCTGGGTGTCGCTTGCAGTGGCCGACTGGCTGGTGAAGCTCGCCCTTGCCGTCATCGCCCTGATCCCGTTCCGCGCCCTGGTGCGGCGGCTGGCACCTGTTCCGGCGTAAAACCTTTTGACAAATCGGCAGAACATGCGAACCTCCCGGTATCGTCAACAACAGAGAAAGGAGGTGTCCATGTCGAGAGATGCAATGGAGCGAGGTGCCGGGACAATCTAGGTCACGCGCCGCCGGGGCAGCCCCCGGTGGAGACGCGGGCCGGGCTGACACCGCTCTGACCGGCCCCACCTCCTGGATCTCGAAGGGCCGCCCGTAGCGGGCGGCCCTTTCGATTTCATGCCTCCGGCGGGGATATTTATGGCAAGAGGAAAAGGGCAGGAAGGGCGAATGATCCGGGTGAATGACGATATCGTGTTGCAGGACTGGGAGGTGTCCGAGCGCTTCAGCCTCTCTTCCGGTCCCGGCGGGCAGAATGTGAACAAGGTGGCTACCGCGGTCGAGTTGCGTTTCGAGGCCGCGCGGAGTCCGGCGCTGAGCAAGGCGGTCAAGGCGCGGCTCAGGCGCATCGCCGGGCGGCGCTGGACCGGGGAGGGGGTGATTGTCATACGGGTGGAGGAGACCCGCAGCCAGGCGCGCAACCGCGAGATTGCCCGCGAGCGGCTGGCCGGGATGATTCGCCGTGCGCTGGCAGAACCGAAACGGCGCATCGCCACCCGGCCGGGAGCGGGAGCGAAGCGGCGGCGCCTGGAGGCAAAGGCGCGGCGCGGTCGCATAAAGGTCCTGCGCGGGCGGGTCGGGAGAGAAGAATGATGGCAGCCGGCAAGGAACTGATGGCATGGCGGGAGCGCCTGCTTTGGCTTTGGCGCGCGGCTCTTTTGCTGCAATCCCGGGCATCCGGTGCGGGGTGAAGGGGCCCGGCTCCGGGAGAGCCCGGTGCCGAAAGCCCCGCTTTTCGGGCGTTTGCGGTGGCATGTGGGGCGGGGCGTGACTTTTGGCGCGGATGATTCTAGCGTGACCCGGACCGGATGGGCTCCGGTCGGGCGCCCGATCAGACAGGAGTGCAGGGGCGGCAGGGGGGCTGGATGCACCTGGATGTGCGCGATCTGCAGGATTTCTATTACCGTTCGGCCCTGGGTCGGGCGGCGCAGCGGGTGATTCGCGACAATGTGCTGGGTTTCTGGCCCCAGGCGAGTACCAAGGGCCAGAGCGTGGCGGGCTTCGGTTTCGCGGTGCCGCTGCTGCGCCCCTACCTGCGCGATGCGCGCCGGGTGATCGGCCTGATGCCCGCGCCGCAGGGCGTGATGCCCTGGCCGGCCGGTGCGCCCAATGTGGCGGTGCTGTGCGAAGAGACCGCCTGGCCCATCGAAACCGGCATGATCGACCGGCTGGTGGTCATGCACGGGCTGGAAAGCTCGGAGAAACCCGCCCGGCTGCTGGAAGAATGCTGCCGGGTGCTGGGCCCCGGCGGTCGCGCGCTGTTCGTGGTGCCCAACCGCGCCGGGCTGTGGTCGCGCTCGGACAGGACGCCTTTCGGTTTCGGGCACCCCTACAGTGTCGGCCAGCTGGAAGCGCAGCTGCGCGCCCATGGCTTCGAGATCAGGCGCCATGCCTCGGCGCTCTACCAGCCGCCCTCCGCCCGCCGCTTCTGGCTGCGCACCGGGCGGATGGCCGAGCGCTTGGGCCGGCGTCTGCCGCTGGTCATGGCCGGGGGCGTG
>JALWJU010000591.1 GCA_026997055.1 Paracoccaceae bacterium
CCGCGCACCCTGGATATCGATCTTCTGCTCTATGGCGACGAAGTGATCGACACGCCGGAACTCAAACTGCCGCGGCCCGAGATCACCCGCTATGCCTTCGTGCTGCGGCCGCTGGCCGACCTGGCGGGCAGCCGCTTGCATCCCCTGGAAGGCCGCAGCTATGCCGACCTGTGGGCGGACTTCGAAGCGCCTGGCCAGGAGATGCGGGCGGTGGACTTCGACTTCACCCGCCCGGAATGATGGGCCGGCCCTGGCAGCTTCCACCGGACTGGCCCGCGCCGGCGCCCGAGGCGCGGGCGCACTCCGAACGCCTGGCCGGCCTCATCCGCAGCGAGGCGGGCGAGACGGGCCTGTCCTTTGCGCGCTACATGGAACTCGCCCTCTATGCCCCCGGCCTCGGCTACTACAGCGCCGGTGCCCGCAAGTTCGGCGAGGCGGGCGATTTCGTCACCGCCCCGGAACTCACGCCACTCTTCGCCCGCGCCCTGGCCCGGACCTGCGAGGCGGGGCTGGTCGCCCTCGGCGGCGGCGACCTGCTGGAACTCGGCGCGGGCAGCGGCCGCCTGGCGGCCGATCTGCTGGACGCGCTCGCTGAACGCGACGCTCTGCCCGGCCACTACCTGATCCTGGAACCGAGCGCCGAGCTGCGCGAGCGCCAGCGGCGCCTGTTCGAAGAACGTGCTGGCGGCTGGGCCGGGCGGGTGCAGTGGCTCGACGCCCTGCCGTCCGACGGCAGTTTCACCGGCCTGCTGATCGCCAATGAGGTGCTGGACGCAAGGCCCGTGGAACTCTTCGAATGGCGCGCTGATGCCCTGTTGCAGGGGTGCGTCGCCTGGCGGGAGGATGGCTTTGTGCTCGACTACGAGCCCGCCCCTGGCACGCCGCTGGAGGAGAGGGTGCGGGCCCTGGCCGCTGACCTGGCTTTGCCCGAGGGCTACCGTTCCGAAATCGACCTGGGGCTCGATGCCTGGCTGGCTTCGCTCGCCGCGCCCATCGCGCGGGGCGCCATGGTGTTCATCGACTACGGTTATGGCCGGGCGGAGTATTATCATCCCCAGCGCGCGGGCGGCACCCTCATGTGCCACTACCGGCACCGGGCGCATGGCGATCCGCTGCTGCTGCCGGGGCTGCAGGACATCACTCATTACGTGGATTTTACCGCCGTGGCCGAGGCGGCCCAGGCGGCAGGGCTCGCGGTGCGGGGCTACTGCACCCAGGCCCACTTCCTGCTCGACAACGGCATCGATGGGCTGCTGGCGGAGTTGGCCTTGCCGGAGGAAGGCGCGCGTTATCTCGCGGCGGTGCAGGCGCTCAAGACGCTGATGCTCCCCGGCGAGATGGGCGAACGCTTCAAGTGTCTGCTGCTTACCCGCGGCCTGGATGCGCCCCTGCCGGGTTTCCGCGGCCAGGACCTGCGCAGCCGGCTGTGATTGGGGGAGACAGGTGATATAGCCGCCAAGGCGCCAAGAACGCCAAGTTGCCAGTTATTGGATCCATATAGGTTTCTTGGCGCTCTTGGCGTCTTGGCGGCTTACAGCCGGGTTTGACCAGATATTCCCTGAATTTTTGGATAAGGAACGAGACATGGAACTGCTGCACATCATCGTGCTCGCCCTGGTGCAGGGGCTGACCGAATTCCTGCCCATCTCCAGCTCGGCGCACCTCATCCTGGTGCCGCAGCTCCTTGGCTGGCCCGACCAGGGGCTCGCCTTCGACGTGGCGGTGCATGTCGGCACCCTGTCCGCCGTGGTCTTCTACTTCCGCCGGGAAGTGGGTGCCATGCTCAAGGACTGGACCGGTTCCCTGGCCGGTCGCGGCCAGACGCCGGAGAGCAGGCTCGCCTGGGCAGTGGGCTTCGGCACCATCCCGGCGGGCCTGGCCGGCCTGCTGTTTCACGATTTCATCGGGGATAACCTGCGCTCGCCCATGGTGATCGCGGCCACCACCATCGGCTTCGGCCTGCTGCTCGGCTGGGCCGACAGCGCCGCGCGCCGCCAGCGCGACGAATATGCCATCGGCTGGCGCGACGTCCTCCTCATCGGCTGCGCCCAGGCCCTGGCGCTCATCCCCGGCACCTCCCGCTCCGGCATCACCATGACCGCCGCCCTGATGCTCGGCTTCACCCGCGAGGGCGCCGCACGGTTTTCCTTCCTGCTCTCCATCCCCGTCATAGTGCTCG
>JALWJU010000592.1 GCA_026997055.1 Paracoccaceae bacterium
TCGATCCCCGGATCCAGCGCCGGGCGAGCTCCCGTAGGGGCGCGGGCGCGCGGGGGCGCGGGGCATTTGGGCAATGCCCGGCGCCTTCGGCCGGGGATTTCCGCCCGGACCCGGAACAGGCGCGCCGCGAAGGGTGGCAAACGCTTTCGCCATTACGCATGCCTCATTCCGCGTGCCTGGCGCCTGCCCGGGCGAAGGCCCGGCCGCGGGACTTGCCGCGGGAGCTTGCGAGAGGCTTCAGCCGTTGGCCTCGCGGATCTTGTCGGCCGCCTCCTTGCTGTAGGCGATGCCCTTTTCGTCGAACAGCTTGTCAAGCTCGCCCGAAAGCGTCATCTCGGTGACGATATCGCAGCCGCCGACAAATTCGCCCTTGACGTAGAGCTGGGGGATGGTGGGCCAGTCGGCGTAATCCTTGATCCCCTGGCGGATCGCGTCATCGGCCAGCACGTTCACGTCCTTGAAATCGACACCCATGAAGTTCAGCACCCCGGCCACCCGGGCGGAGAAGCCGCATTGGGGCATTTCCTTTGTGCCCTTCATGTAGAGCACCACATCGTTGCCCTTCACGGTCTCGTCGATCTGCGTCTGTACGTCGCTCATGGTCATTTCCTTTTCTTCGCTTTTTCCGGCATCAGTATCCGGGCTTGTTCCTGCGGGTCCTTGGGGATGCGCCATTCGCGCTTGCCCGAGAGGCCTTGCCGGCCGATCCCGGTTTCGGCCTGCATCACATGCATCGGCTCGTCCTGTCCGGGGCGCTCGGGGTCGTCCCAGCGGCGCTGGTTGATGGCGTGGCTGGAGAGCGGGCGGTGGGTGCCGCGCTTGTACCAGGCCTCAAGCCCGATCGCCGCCGCCAGCAGGACGGCCAGCGCCCCAAGCGCCCAGGCCCAGCTCATTCGGGGGCGCGGGTGGTGAGCGCCAGCGCGTGGAGCGGGCTGTCGGGTCCGTCCATCCTGCCCTTGAGCGCGGCATAGACGGCGCGCTGCTGCTGCACCCGGTTCATGGAGCGGAAGCTCTCGTCCACCACCAGGGCGGAGAAGTGGCGCCCGTCATCGCCCTCGACCCGGATCTCGGCATCGGGGAAAGCCGCGCGCAGCAGGCTCTCGATTTCGCTGGCATCTACACTCATGCGCGTCTCCTTGTGTCTGCGAAGGATTTAGTCCTGTCTGGCCGGGCGTGCAAGGGGAAGCGGGGATGCGCGGCGCGATGTCCCACGGGCGAAAGGGCGCAGGGAGAAAGCGGGGGAGGGGGCGCAGGGCCTGCCGGGCGCGCGTCCGGCCCTCGCGGAGCGCCTTTGGCCGCTCCCCCCTCGCGTCTCGCGGAGCGCCTTCGCCTCCGGTCCGGCCCGGCTGCCCGGCTACAGGAGCCCCGGCAGCCAGAGCACGATCTGGGGAAAGGCGATCAGCACCCCCACCGTCACCACATCGGCGATGAAGAAGGGCGAGGCGCCGCGGAACACGTCCTGCACCTTTATGTCCATCTTCGCATCGCTGCACACCCCGGCCACCACGAAGCAGTTGAGCCCGATCGGCGGGGTGATCAGGCAAAGCTCGGCCATCTTGACCACGATGATGCCGAACCAGATGCCCACCTCCGTGCCGCTCATGCCCAGCGCCGACATCTCCCGCGTCACGTCCGGGCCGCCATTGAGCGCCACCACCGCCGGGAAGGTGACCGGCAGCGTCAGGATCAGCATGCCGATCGCATCCATGAACATGCCCAGCACCACATAGGCGCCCAGGATCAGCAGCAGCGTGACGATGGCCGGCTGATCGAAGCCCGATATCCAGTCGGCGAATGCCGTGGGCAGGTCGGCGAATCCGAGGAAACGCACATAGATCAGCACCCCCCAGATCATGGTGAAGATCATCGCCGTGAGCTTGGCGCTTTCCATCAGCGCGCCCTTGAGCTCGCCCCAGCGCATGCCGTTCCGCAGCGCCATGAGCAGCACCACGAAGGCCCCGAGCGCGCCCGCTTCGGTGGGCGTGGCCCAGCCGAAATAGACCGAATAGATGATGATGAAGACCACGAACAGGATCGGCGTTGCGCCGGGAAGCGCGGCGAATCGCTGGCCCCAGCTGAAGCCCCTGACCGGGGGGCCGAGGTCCTTTTTCCAGGCGGCCATGCCGGTGATCAGCCCGGCATAGATCAGCGCCGAGACCGCCCCGGGCACGAAGC
>JALWJU010000593.1 GCA_026997055.1 Paracoccaceae bacterium
GCTATGCCTATGCGCTGCTGGCGGCGGGGCATGTGGACCTGGTGGTCGAGGCAGGCCTTGCGCCCCACGACATCCAGGCGCCGATCGCGCTTGTTCAGGCGGCGGGCGGTGTCGTCACCGATTGGCAGGGCGGCCCGGCGCATCGGGGCGGCCGGGTTGTGGCGGCGGCCAATCCGGTGCTGCACGAAGCGGCGCTGGAGGTGCTGGGCCAGGAAATCTGAAGCGGCCGCTTGTGGCATGGGCGGGGCGAGGGGCTAGCCCCTCGCGCTCCCCAGGATATTTTTGACCAGAAGAAGAAGGAGGCGGGCTTGCCTCGGCCCGGGATACCGGATTAAGCTCGGGCGCGCGAGTCCTTTGCCCTTTCTGTCGCGCCCCAACCTTTCACCGAAACGGGCCCGCAACCGCACAGGTGAAAGGAGCCCGCATGCAAACGATTATAACCAATGCCGACACCATCCTGACCATGGATGACGCGGGCAGCGAGCCCGCCGGTGCCGATATCCTGATTGATGGCGGCGTGATCGTGGCGGTGGGGCCGGACCTTGCCGTGCGCGCGCCGGATGCTGCCCGGATCGACGCGCGCGGTTGCGTCGTGACGCCGGGGCTCGTCAACACCCATCACCACCTCTACCAGACGCTGACCCGGGCCGTGCCGGCGGCGCAGGACGCGCTGCTTTTCGGCTGGCTCAGCACGCTCTACCCGATATGGGCGCGCTTTGGCCCCGAGGAAATGCGCGTTTCGGCCATGGTGGGGCTGGCCGAACTGGCGCTGTCGGGCTGTACGCTGACCTCTGACCATCTGTACCTTTATCCCAATGGCGCCCGCCTGGACGACACGATCGAGGCCGCCCGCGCCATCGGCCTGCGCTTTCACGCGACCCGCGGTTCCATGTCGATCGGCGAAAGCGCTGGTGGCCTGCCGCCCGACAGCCTGGTCGAGGGGGAGGCCGCGATCCTTGACGATTCGATCCGGGTGATCGATGCCTTCCATGACCCGGCCCCGGGTGCCATGCTGCGTATCGGCCTGGCGCCCTGTTCGCCCTTTTCCGTCAGCCGCGAACTGATGCGCGACACGGCGATCCTTGCCCGCGACAAGGGGGTGATGCTGCACACGCACCTGGCCGAAAACGACGAGGACGTGGCCTATTCGCTGGAGCGCTTCGGCTGCCGTCCCGGCCAGTATGCCGAGGACTTGGGCTGGACCGGCGACGATGTCTGGCACGCCCATTGCGTGAAGCTCGACAGGTCGGAAATTGCGCTTTTTGCCCGCACGTCCACGGGCGTGGCGCATTGCCCGTGTTCGAATTGTCGCCTTGGCTCCGGGATCGCGCCGGTCCGTGCCATGCTCGATGCCGGCGTGAAGGTGGGGCTTGGCGTAGATGGCTCGGCCTCCAATGACGCGGGCAATCTGGTCGACGAGGCGCGCCAGGCCATGCTCTTGCAACGGGTGGCCCAGGGCGCCGACCGGATGAGCGCGCGCGCGGCCCTGCGCCTGGCCACGCGCGGCGGCGCCCGGGTGCTGGGGCGCGACGACCTGGGCCAGATCGCGCCCGGTATGCGCGCTGACATTGCCATCTGGGACATGCGCGGTGTCGAATCGGCGGGCTCCTGGGACCCGGCCGCGCTGCTGTTGGCCGGGCCGCGCCAGGTGCGCCACCTCTTGGTCGAGGGCCGCCAGATCGTGCGCGACTGCCACCTGACCATGCTCGACCTGCCCCGGGTGATCGCGCATCAGAACCGGCTGGCCCGCGCCCTGATGGACTGACCCCTTTCATCTTTCCAAAATACTCCGGGGGGATCGTCGCAAATGCCTGGCATTTGCGACGTGGGGGGCTGGCCCCCCGCCATCAGGTGCCGTAGGCCAGGTCGCTGTCCTTCACCGCCCGGGCCGCCGCCAGCAAGGCATCCGCGATAAAGTCAAGCTCGGGCCGCGTCAGCCGCACCGGCAGGCGCGTGTCACAGGCGCTCATCAGCATGGCGCGGGTGCGCGGCAGCGGGCCGGGATCGGGCAGAAACTGCCAATTCCAGAAGGCGCGCGCATTGTCCCGATGCAGGCCGAAAACCTGCACATCCACGCCGCGCGCCTTTGCTTCCTCCATGAAGCTGCGCACCTCGTCATCGCGCATTCCCACCAGGTTGAACTGGAGCGAATCGGGCGCGCGGCGTGGGGGTG
>JALWJU010000594.1 GCA_026997055.1 Paracoccaceae bacterium
CCCATGAGGCGGTGGCGCTGCTGCACGAGGCCGGAGTGCCGGGCGACGTGCTCCAGCTACTGCCCGGCGATGGCGCGGTGGGCGCGGCGCTCACGCGCGATGCGCGCATCGCCGGCGTGGCCTTCACCGGCTCCACCGAGACCGCGCAGAGCATCCGCGCCGCCATGGCCCGCCACCTCGCCCCCGGCGCGCCGCTCATCGCCGAGACCGGCGGCATCAACGCCATGGTGGTGGACAGCACCGCGCTTGCCGAACAGGCGGTGCGCGACGTGCTCGCCTCGGCCTTCCAGAGCGCCGGCCAGCGCTGCTCGGCCCTGCGCTGCCTCTATGTGCAGGAGGAAATCGCCGAGGATTTCACCGCCATGCTCACCGGCGCCATGGACGAGCTTTGCCTTGGCGACCCCTGGCATCTCGCCACCGATATCGGCCCGCTGATCGACGCCGAGGCCCAGGCCGACATCGCCGCCTATATCGCCGCCACCCGCGCCGAGGGCCGGCTGATC
Organism: Paracoccaceae bacterium; assembly: GCA_026997055.1. Classification (GTDB taxonomy): domain Bacteria; phylum Pseudomonadota; class Alphaproteobacteria; order Rhodobacterales; family Rhodobacteraceae; genus JAAEUB01. The sequence continues at coordinate 504 of JALWJU010000594.1, forward strand.
AAGGCGCTGAAAGCCCCCGCAAAGGGCCATTTCCTCGCCCCCGCCCTGCTCAGGGTGGGCTCGATCCGCGAGGTGGAGCGCGAAGTCTTCGGCCCGGTGCTGCATATGGCGACCTTTGCCGCGGGCGCGCTCGAACAGGTGCTCGAGGACATCAACGCCACCGGCTACGGCCTCACCTTCGCCCTGCACAGCCGGATCGACGACCGCGTGCAGCAGGTGGTCGAGCAGGTCCGCGCGGGCAATATCTATGTGAACCGCAACCAGATCGGCGCGGTTGTTGGCAGCCAGCCCTTTGGCGGCGAAGGGCTCTCGGGCACCGGCCCCAAGGCGGGCGGGCCGCATTACCTGCCGCGCTTCTCGGCCAGCGCCCCACCGCCGCCGGCCCTTGCCGCCACGCCCGACGCCACCAGCGCCCCCGACCCGGCCGAGATCCAGCGCCGGCTCGATCAGGCCGCCCCGCCGCAAGCGCCCCTTTCAGAGCAGAGCCTGCCCGGTCCCACCGGTGAGATGAACCGCCTCTTCACCTTCGCCCGCGCGCCGTTTCTCTGCCTCGGCCCCGGCGCGGCAGCGGCCCGCGCGCAGAAACAGGCGCTGGAGGCGCTGGGCGCCGCCGGTATCGCCTGCCCGGGGCTCGCCCCCGAAGCGCTCGCCACGCTCGAGGGCTTTGCCGGCGCGCTCCACTGGGGCGCGGAAGAAGAGGCCCGCGCCTGCGCCCGGGCGCTGGCCGCGCGCAAGGGGCCGATCCTGCCGCTCTTCACCGGCACGCCGGGGGCCGAAGTGCTTCTGGAGCGCGCGCTCTGTGTCGATACCACCGCCTCGGGCGGCAATGCGGCGCTGATCGCCGGAGCCGCGCCGCGCGGGCGCGGGGCTTGACCCCGCCGCCCCGATCGGCAAGGCTCCCCCATGCTTCCCATTCGCGACCACAACCCGGCCTCCCGCACCCCTTACGTCACCTACGCGCTGATCGGCGCCAATGTGCTGATCTACCTGCTGATGCTCCCCGCCTCGGGCAGCGAAACGGCGCTCATGCGCCTCTATTACCAATGGGGACTGGTGGCGGACTGGGTGACCCAGGGCCAGCACCTGACCGGGCTCTTCACCCACATGTTCCTGCACGGGGGCTTCATGCACCTTGCGGGCAACATGCTCTTTCTCTGGATCTTCGGCGACAATCTCGAAGACGAGATGGGCCACCTGCGCTTTCTCCTCTTCTACCTGGCCTCGGGGCTGGGCGCGGCGGCGCTGCAGATCGTCGCCGCCCCCGCCTCCATGGTGCCGATGGTGGGCGCGTCCGGCGCCATTGCCGGGGTGATGGGCGGCTACCTGCTGCTCTATCCCCGGGCGCGGGTGGATGTGCTGGTGTTCTTCTTCTTCTTCATCCACGTCTTTGCGGTCCCGGCCTGGCTGATGCTGGTCCTCTGGTTCGCCCTGCAACTGTTCAACGGCGCCAGCACCGCCGCCGCCGGGATCGCCGGCGATGGCGGCGTGGCCTACTGGGCCCATGCGGGGGGCTTCGTGGTGGGGCTGATGCTGGTGCTGCCGCTGTGGCTGCGCCGGGGCGGCCCGCTCTTCTGGAGCCGCACCCACGGGCACCCGCCCCACCCCGAAGCACGCTACCGCCTGGTGCGCAGCCATATCCCGACCGTGCGCCGCCGCCGGCGGCGG
>JALWJU010000595.1 GCA_026997055.1 Paracoccaceae bacterium
CTTCGCCCGTCGCGCTCTCGGCGCCCTGCTGCCGGATCCCGCCATGGCCTTCATCGAACATCATGGTGGGCGCATCACCCTGGGGCGGCGCGTCACCGGCCTGCGCATCGCCCGGAACAGACTCCAGGCGGTGGAGATGGACGGCGAGACCGTCGGCGCGCCCCGGGCGATCCTCGCCGTGAGTCCCGAACAATGCCTGGCGCTGTGCCGCCATCACGCCCCGCTCTCGACCCTTGCCGACGGCCTGGCGCGACTGGACAGCCAGCCCATCTGCACCGTGTATCTGCAATACCCCCAGGCCACCCGCCTGCCGCGGCCCGCCATCGGCATGGTCGGCGGCCTGTGCCAGTGGCTCTTCGATCGCCGCCACGCCGGGCAGGCCGGCCTCATGGCGGCGGTGATCAGCGCCGAGGGGCCGCACATGGCCATGGACAATGCCGAACTGGGCGAGGCGGTACGCGCGGAGATCGCCCGCGTCCATCCCCACTGGCCCCTACCGCACGCGGTGCGCGTGATCCGCGAAAAGCGCGCCACCTTTGCTTGCGTGCGCGGGAGCGATACACTGCGCCCGGCCAGCGCGACCCCCGTCAGGGGGCTCTACCTGGCCGGCGACTTTACCGCCAGCGGCTACCCGGCCACGCTGGAGGGCGCGGTGCGCAGCGGTCGCGTGGCCGCCCGACACATTCTCGAGAACCTGCAGGAAGACACACCATGAGCACACGCCTTGTCCCCGCCAACTACCAGGCCCCCGCCGGGGCCTTCACCGACCGGGTCTGCCTCGTCACCGGCGCCGGCGCCGGCATCGGGCAGGCGGTGGCCGTCGGCCTGGCCGAGGCCGGGGCGCAGGTCATCCTGCTGGACAAGAATGTGCCGGCGCTGGAGCAGACCTACGACAGCATCGAGGCGCGCGCGCCGGGCCGGGCGGCCATTTATCCGCTGGATCTGCTCGGCGCCACGCCGCCGGACTACCACAAGCTGGCCGAGACCATCGAAAAGGAATACACGGGCCTGCACGGCCTGGTGCATTGCGCGACCTTTCTCGGCACGCGCTCGCCCATGGCGCAGTTCGACCCCGAGCTGTGGATGAAGGTCATGCAGGTGAACCTCAACGGGCCCTTCATGCTCACCCAGGCGGTACTCGGCCTGTTGCGCGCCGCGGAACCCGCCTCCGTGGTCTTTTCCACCGCCACCCCCGGCCGCCGCGGCACCGCCTACTGGGGCGCCTACGGGGTGTCCAACGCGGCCCTGGAAAACCTCATGCAGATCCTGGCCGACGAGCTGGAGTCCAACACCGGCATCCGCGTCAATTCGCTGGATCCCGGCGCGGTGCGCACCGCCCTGCGCCTGCGCACCTTTCCGGGCGAGGACGCCAACCAGTTGCCGAAGCCCGAGGACGTGGTGCCCGCCTATCTCTACCTGCTGGGTCCCGACAGTGCCGAATTCACCGGCGAGCAGTTCGAGATTAAGTCCAGTGGCGAGTAGCGAGTTGCGAGGGGCAAGGATCGGTTAACCGCGCTTCCGATGCATACCGTCACCCCGCACCTGATGCGGGGTCCAGTGGCATCGCCTCTGGATCCCGGACTGCCGCCTCGCGTTGCTCGGCGGCCCCTGGAATGACGGGAAAGATCAACCGCGAAGGGCGCAAGGTACCGCAAGGTAAGCGAAAGGCCGTTGGCGTCGCCTTCCTTCGCGGCCGTTGCGGTTGTATCGAGACGAGCAACCTGGCCCCGTCATTCCCGCGCAGGTCAGGGACGAGGCAGGTTCTCCGTCATTCCGGAAAGGGCGTCAGCCCTTGTCCGGAATCCAGTGGAAATTTCCATCCTGCGTAATGACACCGCCCGGAGATCGAAACCCTGGATTCCGGGTTGCCGCCTCGCGTTGCTCGGCGGCCCCCGGAATGACTGGAAAGATCAACCTCGAAGGGCGCAAGGTGAGCAAAAGGCCGTTGGCGTCGCCTTCCTTTGCGGCCGTTGCGGTCGTGTTGGGACAAGCCCCTCGCTCCCTGAACCCGGCCCTGTCCTACTTCCACAGATCGATATGCACGCCCTGCGCCTCCAGCGCGGCGGCGCGATCGGAGATGTAGCGCTGAAACTCCGGCTGGGTCTTGTAGGCCCGCGAGGCGACGTAGTCCATCACCGACTGGATATGGAAGGCCTTGAGGTAGGCA
>JALWJU010000596.1 GCA_026997055.1 Paracoccaceae bacterium
TCTGGGAGGAGATGCAGGCGCTGGGCATCGACCTCGCGGTGCAGGAGGCCCGCGGTCGGCGCAAGAAGATGCTGCTCGCGGACATGGACAGCACCATGATCCGGCAGGAATGTATCGACGAGCTGGCCGAAGCCGCCGGCGTGGGCGAGCGGGTCAGGGAGATCACCGCCCGGGCCATGAATGGCGAACTGGACTTCGAAGGCGCCCTGCGCGAGCGCGTCGGACTGCTGGCGGGGCTGGACGGGCGCATCATCGACGAGGTGCTGGAGAGCCGCATCACGCTGGCGCGCGGCGCGCTCACGCTGGTGGCCACCATGCGGGCGCAGGGCGCGCATACGGTGCTGGTCTCGGGCGGCTTCACCGCATTCGCGGTGCCGGTGGCGGCGCGGCTGGGCTTTGACGAGGTGCGGGCCAACGAGCTTCTGTCGCAAGGCGGCAGGCTCACCGGCAAGGTGGGCGAGCCGATCCTCGGGCGCGCGGCCAAGGTCGAGGCGCTCGAGGAGATCACCGCGCGCCTCGGGATCGGCGCCGAAGAGGTGCTGGCAGTGGGCGACGGCGCCAACGACCTCGGCATGCTCGACCGGGCCGGGGCCGGGGTGGCGCTGCACGCCAAGCCGGCTGTGGCCGCGCAATGCGACCTGCGCATCAACCACGGCGACCTGACCGCGCTTCTGTATCTGCAGGGATATGCCCGGCGTGAATTTGCAACCTGATCCCCGCGCCTTCGCCCATAGCGGACCGCAGGGGCGGGGGATAATGCGGTCTTGCGCAGAAAACCGTGCCCCGGCGGGCAGGGGCTCCGTGTTGCGTATTTCGGGCGGTATGATCCGGTATCGCGAATCGCGGCGTTGCGGCTGGCGAGGAATTCGCGGCAAATGCGGTGACGGACCGTCTCGGGCCTTGCCGCCCGCCCTCTGAGCCTGGCAAGGCACGCGGGGCGGGCAGGATATTTCGGGAGATGCGAAGGAGAAGCGCGATGGTGGCCAAAACCGACGAAAGGACACGGATCGAGATCGAGGCGGCGGCCTTTCGCCGGCTGCGAAAGCATCTGATGGAGGATCGGCCGGATGTGCAGAATATCGACCTGATGAATCTGGCCGGTTTCTGCCGCAATTGTCTGAGCCGCTGGTACATGGAGGCGGCGCGCGAGCGCGGGGTGGAGATGGACAAGGCCGAGGCGCGCGAGATCTTTTACGGGATGCCCTACGACGAATGGAAGGCACGCCACCAGCGCGAGGCCAGCGCCGAGCAGCAGGCGGCCTTCGAGGTGGCCTTTGCCGAGAATGTCGGCAGGGAGGAGGGCGAGGAGGGCTGAGAGCCGCCCTGCTGTCGGGGTGCGGGTACGGCAAGCAGGGAGCGAGGGGCGCTGCCCCTCGCGCTCCCCGGAGTATTTGGCGAAAGATGAAAGGGCAGGCGGCGGAGCCGGGTGGACCTGCCGGGCCGTCTCCCGGAGAGGGCCGGCGTTCAGATCGCGGCGGCGCGGCTTTCCTCGAGGTAGATTTCGCGCAGGCGGCGGGCGACGGGGCCGGGTTTGCCGTCGCCCAGGGGTGTGCCGTCGATCTCGACCACGGGCATGACGAAGGTCGATGCCGAGGTGATGAAGGCCTCGTCGGCGCTTTTGGCCTCTTCGGGGCTGAAGGCGCGCTCCTCGACCTCCATCTGCGCTTCGCGGGCAAAGCGCAGCACCGCCTTGCGGGTGATGCCGTGGAGGATGTCGTGGGAAAGCTCGCGGGTGATGATGCGCCCGCCGCTGACGATATAGGCGTTGTTGGAGGTGCCTTCGGTGACCTTGCCGTCTTCGACCAGCCAGGCGTCGTCGGCGCCGGCGGCCTTTGCCATCATCTTGCCCATCGAGGGGTAGAGCAGCTGCACGGTCTTGATGTCGCGCCGGTGCCAGCGCAGGTCGTCGATGGTGATCACGCGGATGCCGGTCCTGGCCGCCGGTGCGTCGGCCATGCCGGGCTTGTTCTGGGTGAAGAGGACGATGGTGGGCGGGGTCTCTGCCGGGTCGGGAAAGACGAAATCGCGGTCTCCGGGCGCGCCGCGGGTGATCTGGAGGTAGATCATGCCTTCTTCGATGCCATTGAGCCGCACCAGTTCGCGGTGGATTTCCAGCAACTCGTCGCGGCCGACCGGGCTGGCCATGTCGAGGGCCTTCAGGGAGCGTTCGAGCCGGGCGGCGTGGCCGTCGAAGTCGATCAGCCTGCCGTCGAGCACGCTGGTCACCTCATAGACCCCGTCGGCCATCAGGAAGCCGCGGTCGAAGATCGAGACCTTCGCCTCGCTTTCGGGCAGGTATTGTCCGTTCAGATATACGGTGCGGCTCATGAGCTTTCTCCTCGGGCTTTCTCCTCGGCGGGTCAGTTGCTTTTGCAGAAGCCGGGCGGTGGGGTCAAGCCATGCCGGCCGGGCTGTCGCGGGCATCCGTCCCGCCGCCGCCGGCCGGCGGGCAAGGCGGCCGGGGCCGCCAAGGCGGAGCGATGCGGAAATTCTTGCCTTTGCAGCGGTATCTGCTACGAATGGACAACTTTTCATTGCGAATACGCACCATCCCGCCGCAGGCCATTCAGGAGTCAGAAATGCCGTTTCTTCCGCGTTTTTTCAGCATTTTCTTTCGGTTTCTCGTCATGTTCTTTATCGCGCAGCTGCTTGCCGCCGCGCCGCTGCGCGCCGACATCAACACCAATCTCGGCCCGCTCGCGGGCGTGGTGAGGCTCGAGGATGACGGCACCTGGGTGACCAATCTGCAGGACGGGTGGTTCAACATGATCAATACCCGCGCGCCCAATGCCTATCTCGCCTGGAATGTCGAACAGGCGCCGCTGACCGGCGGCGAGCGGGTGACCAGCCTGAATGTCTACCTGCAGCCCGCGGGCAGCGGCATGGCCATGGCGGGGATATTGCTCAATTACCTGGCCGAGGACAATTTCATGGGCTTCGTCATCGACAGGAGCGGCACCGTCAGCGCGGTGACCCTGATCAATGGCGAATTCGATCGGCAGGATGCCGACAATGTGCGCGCGCGCCTTGACGGCTCCGACGTGCTGAGCGTGCGCGAGACCATGGACAAGGTGCTTTTCTACCTGAACGGCGAAGAGGTCTTCAATCTCGATCAGAATGGCGGCGCGGCGGATTTCAACAACCGGGTCGGCATCCTTGCCCTGGGGCAGGGCCGCTTTGCCTACAACGCCTTCAACATCACCCGCACCGAGGGCGCCGGGGGCGCCGGGGGCGGCGGCTCCTTCCCGAGCCCCGGCGGCGGCACCGGCAGCCCTGCGCCCGCGCCCATGCCGGCTCCCGGCGGCACGGCCGGCCCCGCGCCCGCGCCTGTACCCGCGCCGCAGCTCAGCCCGGAGCAGGCCTACCAGGGCAAGGTCATTCTCGGCACCACGCTGGGGATCTTCTTCCACGAGCTCGGCCACGCCCTGATCGGCGAGACCAATCTGCCCGCGACCGGGCCCGAAGAGGATGTGGCCGATGAATTCTCGGCCATGGTTCTGGGCGCGGTGGCCAAGGGCGACGGCTCCAATCCGGCCCTCGCCCAGGCTTTTTCCGATGCGGCGGAATATGCCTCGCTGTTCTGGTTCTATGCCGGGGTGCAGAGCATGGAGTCGGACCTCGCCGAATCCTGGCAGGACGAGCACGCGCCGGGGCTGAAGCGCTTCCGAAATTCCTTCTGCCTGCTTTACGCCTCGAACCCGCCGGAATACGAGGATCTTGCGCGGCTGGTCGAATTCGAAGACGTGACCAAACAGCGCTGTCAGGACGATTACGCGAAGCGGCTGAATGCCTGGAACGCGATCCTCTCGACGGTGATGCGCCCGCAGGGCAGCACCGGCGGCGGCACGCTCACGGTGCGCTTCGAGGAATCGAGGACCGATGCCGGACGTCTGGTCAAGGCGCTGCTGGGTGACAGCGGCGACATGGGCCGGGTGGTGGCCTTTCTCGGCCAGATGTTCGCCTGGCCGCGCAATGTCGAGGTGGTGTTCCGCGATTGCGGCGACATCAATGCCTGGTATTCGCCGGCCGAGGCCTCGGTCACCATGTGCTACGAGATGACCGAATTCGCCTCGCAGCTGATCTTCGAGGGCGACCAGGCGCTGGGCAACAACCCGGCGCCCGTCCCCGCCGGCACCGGCGCGCCTCCCGGTACCCACCAGCTGACCGAAGCGGAGCAGTTCCTGCTCGGCGTCTGGACCACCACCGCCATGGTCAATGGCAGCCCGGCCCAGATCGCCGTCGCCTATGCCGACGACATGAGCTATGTCAGCCAGGAGCAATATCCGAACCTGACCATCAATATCGCCGGCACCTGGGCCGCCGACGTGGTGACCGATGGCGGTAACGTGATCGCGCTCGAATACGCCCCCTACGACTGGGAGCCAAAGCAGATCTGCGACGCGAACAACCGCAATTGCCAGCCTTTCACTCCCGAAAGCGGCCGGACGCAGATCACCGCCACCAGCCAGAACACGGTGGAAGCGGACGGGCTGACCTGGACCCGGGTGCAGCAATAGGCAGCCGGGGGCAGCAGCAGGGCGCGGCGGGCCTGCGCCCTATCCCCACAGCTCCGGCGCGGGCGGATGCACGCCCTCGGCGTCGAATTGCAGCGGATGCGCGCGATCCTCGGCCAGCAGCAGCGGGCCGTCGAGATCGACCCAGCCCGCTCCCTGCGCGACCAGCGTGGCCGGGGCCATGGCCAGCGACGAGCCGACCATGCAGCCGACCATGATCCCGTAGCCCTCAGCCGCGGCCGCCCGCTTCAGCGCCAGCGCCTCGGTCAGCCCGCCGGTCTTGTCGAGCTTGATGTTCACCACGTCATACTTGCCCTTGAGCCCCGGCAGGCTCGCCCGGTCATGCACGCTCTCGTCGGCGCAGACCGGCACCGGGCGCTCCAGGCCCATGAGCGCCTCATCCTCGCCCGCGGGCAGAGGCTGCTCCACAAGCTCCACCCCGAGACGCACGAGATGCGGGGCCAGATCGGCATAGATTTCGGCGCTCCAGCCCTCATTGGCATCGACGATGATGCGGCTTTCCGGCGCTCCAGCGCGTACCGCTTCCAGGCGAGCCATGTCGTCGGGCGTGCCGAGCTTGATCTTCAGCAACGGGCGAAAGGCATTCTTCGCCGCCTCCTTGCGCATCCTTTCCGGGCTGTCGAGGCTCAGCGTATAGGCGGTGATCTCGGGGCCCGGCCGCTCCAGCCCGGCAAGCTCCCAGACCCGCCTTCCCGCGCGCCTCGCTTCCAGATCCCACAGCGCGCAATCCACCGCATTGCGCGCCGCGCCCGGCGGCAGAAGCGCCTGCAACTCGGCCCGGTCAAAATGCTCGGGCAGCCCCGCGATCTGCGCCTCCACGCTCTCCAGCGTCTCGCCATAGCGCGCATAGGGCACGCATTCGCCCCGCCCCTCCGCGCCGCCATCGCTGAGCCGCACCGTCAGCACCCGAGCCTCGCTGCGCGAGCCGCGGCTGATGGTAAATACCTGCGCCAGCCGGAACACGTCGCGCGTCACACTTGGCTGCATCGCCCTTTTCCTCTTGCCGAAAATATCCCCGCCGGAGGCACGATTTTTCTGCGAAAAATCGCCCCCGCCGCACCGTCTCAGAAATCCGCCAGCGCGTCCACCAGCTTGCCCGGGCCGAAGCGGAACGGGTCGGTCGCGGGCAGGTCCATCCGGTCCTCGACCCCGGCGATATGGGCGGCGGCCTCGGCCTCGCTCATATGCTGGGTATTGACCGATATGCCCACCACCCGCGCTTGCGGGTTCACCACCCGGGCGATCGGCTCGACCAGGTCGCGCAGCGCCTCGAGGCTTGGCGGCCGGTAGTCCGGCAGGCCGCGCATGTGGGCGCGGGTCGGCTCGTCGGCAAGGATCAGCGCATCGGGCGCCCCGCCATGGATCAGCGCCATGGTCACCCCCGAATAGGAGGCGTGAAACAGGCTCCCCTGCCCCTCGATCAGATCCCAGTGGTCCGGGTCATTGTCCGGCGTCAGCCACTCCACCGCCCCGGCCATGAAATCGGCCACCACCGCATCCAGCGGCACCCCGTCGCCGGTGATCAGGATGCCGGTCTGGCCGGTGGCGCGAAAGGTCGCCTTCATGCCTCGCGCGCGCATCTCGCGCTCCATGGCCAGCGCCGTGTACATCTTGCCCACCGAGCAATCGGTGCCCACGGCGAGGCAGCGCTTGCCCGTGCGCTTCCTGCCGGTGGCGATCGGATAATCCACCTCCGGCACCCGCACATCATGCAGCGCGCGCCCCGTCGCTTCGGCCACCGCCACCAGATCGGGTTCCTCCCTCAGCAGGTTGTGCAACCCCGAAGCCAGGTCGAATCCCTCTTCGAGCGCCGCCACCAGCACCTTCTTCCACTCCGGCGAGATCACCCCGCCCCGGTTGGCCACGCCGACTACCAGCGTCTTCGCCCCCGCCGCCCGCGCCTCGGCAAGATCCATGTCCGCAAGCCCCAGATCGGCGCCGCAGCCCTGCATCCGGTACTGACCCACGGCATTTTCCGGGCGCCAGTCCTTGATCCCCTGCGCCACCTTGGCAGCCAGCTGGTCGGGTGCATCGCCCAGAAACAGCAGATACGGCGTCCTGATCATGTTTCTCTCCCTTGCCATGTGGAAAATATGCAGGGGCACATCGGAAAATACCTCGCAAGAAACATCGCCATATGAGGAAAGTTTCGAAGAAACTCCCGAAAAATCGAATATTGCGCAACTTTATCCCGATCCTGGGCAATTGCCGGATACGATTCCATCCCCTCCAGCCGCAAGCATATACCACCGCATACAATTCCGCTTGCGAATGCCCCCGCAATAATCTATCCGAAACCAGACCACATTCGACACATCATTACCGGAGAAGACCATGTCCTTTCGTACCCAGCCCCCGGCGCCCGCCCGTCCCAACCGCTGCCAGCTGTTCGGCCCCGGCTCGCGCCCGGAACTGTTCGAGAAAATGGCCGCCTCCGAGGCCGACGTGATCAATCTCGACCTCGAAGACAGCGTCGGGCCGAATGACAAGGAAACCGCCCGCCGGAACGTGATCGCCGCCAGCCACGAGGTGGACTGGGGCAATAAATACCTCTCCGTGCGCATCAACGGGCTCGATGGCCCGCACTGGTACCGCGACGTGGTGGAACTGCTGGAAAAGGGCTCCGAGCGGATCGACCAGATCATGATCCCCAAGGCCGGCAATGCCGCCGACATCTACGCGGTGGACGCGCTGGTCAGCTCCATCGAAGCCGCCACCGGGCGCAAGAAGCGCCTCTCCTTCGAGGTCATCATCGAGACCGCCGCCGGCATCGCCCATGCCGAGGAAATCGCCGCCGCCTCCCCCCGCCTGCAGGCGATGAGCCTGGGGGCAGCGGATTTCGCCGCCTCGATGGGGATGCAGACCACCGGCATCGGCGGTACCCAGGAAAACTACTACATGTATCACGAGGGGCAGAAATACTGGGCCGATCCGTGGCACTGGGTGCAGGCAAAGATCGTCGCCGTCTGCCGCACCCACGGGGTGCTGCCGGTGGACGGGCCGTTTGGCGACTTCTCCGACGACGAGGGCTTCCTCGCCCAGGCGCGCCGCTCGGCAACGCTCGGCATGGTCGGCAAATGGGCGATTCACCCCAGGCAGGTGGCACTGGCCAATTCGGTCTTTACCCCCTCCGAGGAAGCGGTGGCCGAAGCGCGCGAAATCATCGCCGCCATGGAGGCCGCCAAGGCCGCGGGCCAGGGGGCGACCACCTACAAGGGCAAGCTGATCGACATCGCCTCGATCAAACAGGCCGAGGTAATCGTGCAGCAAGCGGAAATGATCGCCCAATAATAGGCACTCGGCGGGGCGGCGACCCTCCCAGGCCGCCCTCCTTTCATCTTTCCGAAAAAACTCCCGCCGGAGGCACGATTTTTCGCAGAAAAATCGCCCCGGCCGCGAGCGGGTCGCCGAGACCCCGGCCGCGTTTCAGCGGTAGTCGCGCAGTCCCAGCATCCCGTATTCGCACAGGCGCGAACAATCCGAGGCGTCGCGCCCGGCCAGGTCCAGCCGCAGGTTCATCGCCACGCCACGCCCCTCGAAACGGTAATCGTCGCATTCGTAATCGTTCGGATATTCGCCGCTATCGTCGCCGAAGTCGATCGCCTGACAGCTGGTCGCCGCCTGCGCTTCGACCTCGTTCCACAGGTAGATGTCGCCGGAGCGGTACAGCGCCGCGCAATCGGTGGCATCGCGCGCCATGCTTTCCCAGGAGAGGATGGCGGCCATGCCCGGTCCGCTGAAACGGCGATCGTCGCATTCGCCGTCGCGGCTGGTCGGGCTGCTGTCATCGCCGAAACGGATTCCGTCGATTACGATCTCGGCCATGGCCGGCGGCGCCGAAACACCTCCGCCGCGCACCCGGTCGGTCTTGCCCACCCCGCCGGCGCTGAAGCCGCCGGCCGGGGCCGGGCTCATCGGCACCGGGGCGGGGATTTCAGCGGTGGCCGGCGGTGTGGCGGGTGGCGCAGACGGTGCCGGAGGCGTCACGGGGCCGCTGTCAGAGGCACCGGGCACCGGCTCTCCCACCAGGCGCAGAAGCCCTGCCTCGTAGCCGGCCCGGCAGTCGCTGGCATCCCGGCCGATATCCATATCCATCAGGATCCGGTCCATCCCCGGCCCGGTGAAGCGCTTGTCATCGCATTCTCCGTTGAGAGCCCAGGGGCTGGAATCATCTCCGAAATCTATCTCTTGTGCCGTGGCGGGCAGGGCGAGGCAAAACAGGACAAGACCGGGCAGAAACAGGCGCATGGGAAATCCCCTTTTGAATACGGATATATCAGTAGCGCAGTATCTCCCGTATCCAGCAATTTTTCAATGCCCTTGCCCTTGCCCTTGCCCTTGCCCGGCCCGGTCAGGGCTGGCGCATCCGGCCGGTGGAGCCTCTCGTGCATCCGCCAAATCCTGCCGGGCGCTTCTGCGGGGAACGCCTCTGCGGGGCACCCCGCCAGCCTCCCGTCAGCCCCCCGTCAGGTGCTTTCGGGCGGCTTTTCCGGGGGGCTTTACGGGGGTTTCTTCCCCGCGCGCTTCCGTGGCGTTCAGGCCTTGGGTGCCGGCTTGGCACCGCTCTTGGCGGGGTTGCCGTTGAGCGGGTCTTCCTGGCGCTGCACGGTGCCCTCGAAATGGGCGCCGCTTTCGATGGCGATGGTCTTGTGGATGATGTCGCCCTCGACCCGGGCGGTGGCGGTCAGGCGTACCTTGAGGCCGCGGACCCGGCCAATGACCCGGCCGTTGACCACGATGTCGTCGGCGACGATTTCACCCTTGACGGTGGCGCCTTCGCCGACGGTCAGGGTATGGGCGCGGATATCGCCTTCGACGGTGCCTTCGACCATGATGTCGCCGGTGGATTTCAGGTTGCCCTTGATCACGAGATCGCTGGAGAGCGAGCTTGCCGGGGGCTTGACCTTGGGGGTCTGACCCTGGGC
>JALWJU010000597.1 GCA_026997055.1 Paracoccaceae bacterium
GAAACAGCACCCCCTTTTGCAGAAGCTGGCCGCGCTTGTCCGCCAGCACCGCCTGCAGGCGCGCCGCGCCGCATTGCTCGAGGCCGATATGCAGATAGATCTTCACGGCTTGCCCCCTTCTTTCGCGGCGGGCTTGTTGCGGTTGGCATTGGCCACGCCCCACCAGGGAAGCTCGATCCCCAGGAATTCCGATACCCGCTCCCGCGCGTTCGGGTCCTCTATGTTGTATTCCAGAAAATCCTCAGAATCACCAAAGACTTGCCGGCAGAACTTGATGTGCCCCTCGATCCAGCGGATGCGCTCGTCATCGTTCCCCCCCCAGCCTTCGGGCAGGCCGGGAATGGCGTTTTTCGGCAGGCGGGTGCGGCCGAGATTGGACCAGCGCGCCATCGAATCGCTGTGGCGGGCCGGATCGCGCACGGTCAGGATGAAGCGCGCGCCCGGATGATGGGCGCGGATCGCGCTGAGCAGGCCCCAGTCGGTCTGCGGCCACAGATTGAGCCCCTCGCGCACCACGTCGATCTCGGTGAATGCGTCGAACTCCTCCATCAGCGCCAGCGGATCGCCCGTTTCGAAATAGCCGCGATACATCAGCTTGCCGACAAAGGCGCGCTTGAGCCGGTCGCCCCGGCTCTGGCCCTTGCGGATGCGCCAGTCGGCGACATTGAGCCCGGCGCGCTTGAGCGCCTCGCCAAGGCTGGTCGTGCCCGACTTGGGCAGGCCCAGATTGATCACCCTGAGCCGGCTCATGGGGCCGCTCCGATCATCGCCAGCAGCGCCTCTTCGGCGGGCGAAATGGTGGGCGCCGCGCGCAGCTGCTCGCGCATCTCGCGGTAGCTCTCCTGTGCCAGCAATTCGTCGCGCCGGGCCATGTGCCGGCGCACGCATTCTTCGTGCAAGGCCTTGATTTCGGGGTCTTTCTTCAGCGCCGCAAGCTCCCTTTCCAGGCGCGGGAGATAGCGCTGGATCGAGGTGTCGCGCCAGGCGGCATCGTTGCGCTCGCGCCAATAGGAGGTGTCGAAGGCGCGGTGCTCGCGGTTCACATCGCCGCGGTCGTTCTTGACCAGGTAGGAATCGAGCGAGCGCAGGGCGTAGTGATTGAGCGTCGCCAGCTCGCGCGCGCCCCGGGCCGGGAACTTGCGCAGGCGGTTCTTGGTCGCGGCGTTGAGAAACGGGCGCGGCACCGGGCGGCCGGACCCGTCGGTCCAGGTGGGATGTTCGCTTTGTGCAATTCCCTTGCGGATGAAGGGGCGGTGCGCGCCGAGATATTTCACCGGAAAATCCATCCGCATCAAGGTCTTGACCTCTATCGCCGTCTGATCGGTCCAGATATCGGGATTATGCGAATGTTCGAATTGTGCAATCACCGGCCTGTCCTCAAAGGCCTCGATCCCGCCATTGGCGAAGAACTGGAAGGTGACCGAAATCGCCTGCGGGTTGCCGCAGGCCGCGATCAGCTCGGGGATGGTGCCGCGCCCGGTGCGGATATTGAGAAACTCGTCCACATCCGCGACCCAGATCCAGTCCGAGGCGCGCACCAGGTCCTGCTTCAGCGCATCCTTGAGCGCCTCCATCTGGTAGTTGCGCCCCTTGGCCGGATTGGGCAGATGCGCGAGCAGGCCGCGGGCCGCCAGCGCGTCCAGCAGCCGATCGGTCCCGTCGCTGCAATCGTTTGAATAGAAAAGGAAATCCGTGACCCCGATCACCCGGTTATAGGCGATCCATTCGAGCAGGAACGGCCCCTCGTTCTTGACGCAGGTGACGGCGGTTATGCGCATCGCGCCCACCCGGTACAGGAGCATCCGGCATATGCGCGCCTCTCCCGCACATATCCCGCCCGGTATCGCCACCGATGTTCCATCTGCCCGCTCTGCCCGCTCTCATGCCGGTTCGCCCGGCGCTCTGCCTTTATTGACCAATATGTGACAGTTTGGCCGCAATAGGTCAATAATTGCCTAATCGGCAACAATCACCTGTTGCCCGCAGGACCCTCTTGACCAAAGCCCGCCCGCATGGCCCATTGCGCTGAAAGGGAGGCGACATGGCAAGCATACCGCAAGGCGTCGAAGAGGTGCAGGCGCTGCTGGCCGGGCAGGATTACGTCTGCGACCGCCCGCTCGGCGTGGTCGTGTTCCTGGCACTCAGGCTGGGCC
>JALWJU010000598.1 GCA_026997055.1 Paracoccaceae bacterium
GCGCTCGAGCGCCTCCATCTTGTCGCGGATCGCCGGCACCGCCTGAAAGAAGCTCGCCGCCTCTTCTACCGTCATGTCAAGAACATCCGCTATGCTCTTGCCCTTGAAGCGGATTTCCAGAGTCTCGCGATTGTAGCGCGCGCCGTTGCAGGTCTCGCAGGTGACATAGACATCGGGCAGGAAATGCATCTCGATCCGGATCACCCCGTCGCCCTGGCAGGCCTCGCAGCGCCCGCCCTTGACGTTGAAGGAGAAACGGCCGGGCTTGTAGCCGCGCATCCTGGCCTCGGGCAGGCCCGCGAACCAGTCGCGGATCGGCGTGAAGGCGCCGGTATAGGTGGCCGGGTTCGAGCGCGGGGTGCGGCCGATCGGGCGCTGGTCGATGTCGATCACCTTGTCCAGATGCTCGAGCCCCTCGATCGCCTCAGAGGGCGCCGGGGTCTGGCGGGCGCCGTTCAGACGCATGCTCGCGGTCTTGAACAGGGTCTCGATGGTGAGCGTGGACTTGCCGCTGCCCGACACCCCGGTGACGCAGGTGAAGGTGCCGAGCGGGAAATGCGCGGTGACATTCCGCAGGTTGTTGCCGGTGGCGCCGATGACGCTCAGACGCTTGCCATTGCCCTTGCGCCGCTCTGCCGGCACGGCGATTTCGCGCGCGCCGGTGAGATACTGGCCGGTGAGCGAGGCCGGGTTGGCGGCGATTTCGGCGGGCGTGCCCTGGGCCACCACCTCGCCCCCATGCACCCCGGCGCCGGGGCCGATATCGAGCACATGATCGGCCTCGCGGATCGCCTCTTCGTCATGCTCGACCACGATCACGCTGTTGCCCTGGTCGCGCAGGTCTTTCAGCGTCTCCAGCAGGCGGCCATTGTCGCGCTGGTGCAGGCCGATGGAGGGCTCGTCGAGCACGTAGAGCACGCCGGTCAGCCCCGAGCCGATCTGGCTTGCCAGCCGGATGCGCTGGCTCTCGCCGCCACTTAAGGTGCCGCTTGAACGTGAGAGCGTAAGATATTCAAGCCCCACGTTATTCAGGAAGCCGAGGCGCGCACGGATTTCCTTCAGAATGGCGGCGGCGATTTCGTTTTTCTGCCGGCTGAGCTGCGCGGGCACCTGCTCGCACCAGTCGTAGGCCTCGCGGATCGACATCTCCACCACCTGGCCGATATGCAGCAGGCGGTCCGCCCCGCCATCGGTCGGGCCGATCTTCACCGCCAGCGCCTCGGGCCTGAGCCGATAGCCCTGGCAGGTGGCGCAGGGGCGCTGATTCTGGTAGCGCTCGAATTCTTCGCGCACCCAGCTCGAATCGGTCTCGCGATAGCGCCGCTCCATGTTGGGGATCACGCCCTCGAAGGGCCGGCTCACCTGGTAAACCCGCCCGCCATCGTCGAATCGAAACGCGATCGCCTCCTCGCCGGAGCCGTAGAGGAATACTTGTCTTATCTCATCGGGCAGATCCTTCCATGGGGAGTTGCGGTCGAATCCATAATGGCGGGAAATGCTTTCGATTGTCTGAAGAAAATAGGGCGACTTGCCCTTGCGCCAGGGAGCGATCGCTCCATCACTCAGGCGCAGTGTCGCATCCGGCACGACCAGGCGCTCGTCAAAGAAAAGCTCCACCCCCAGCCCGTCGCAATCGGGGCAGGCCCCCGAGGGCGCGTTGAACGAAAACAGCCTGGGCTCGATCTCGGGGATCGTGAAGCCGGAGACCGGACAGGCGAAATTCTCGCTGAAGGTGATGCGCTCGGCCTCGCCTTCGCCCTCGCGCGGGGCGGTCTCCAGAATGGCGATGCCGTCGGCCAGATCGAGCGCCGTGCGCAAGGAGTCGGCAAGGCGCTGCTCGAGCCCCTCGCGGACGATGATCCGGTCCACCACCACGTCGATGTCATGGCGCAGCTTCTTGTCGAGCTTCGGCGCGTCCTCAAGCTCGTAAAAGCTCCCGTCCACCTTGACCCTCTGAAAGCCCTGCTTCATCAAGTCCATGAATTCCTTGCGATATTCCCCCTTGCGGTCGCGGATCACCGGAGCCAGCAGGTAGCCGCGCGTGCCCTCCGGGAGCGCCATGATCCGGTCCACCATGTCCTGCACCTGCTGGGCCTCGATCGGCTTGCCGGTGGCCGGGCTGTAGGGCGTACCGGCACGCGCGA
>JALWJU010000599.1 GCA_026997055.1 Paracoccaceae bacterium
GGCGCGGCCAGCGACCAGAGCGCAAGCAGCGCCAGCGCCGGCAGCAGCGCGAAGAGCGCCACTTCGGCCCCGTAATGGGCCGGCAGCGAATGCAGCCCGCGCGCATCACCGCCGGCCAGCGAGAGCGCGCGCCGGCGCCCGGCGACGAAACCCAGCGCGGCCAGCGCGGCGAGGATCGGCAGGAGGGAGGAGGCAGGCATGGCAATCTCCGCTGGCAGCCCGGACCGGCCGGCTGGCGGCCTAGTCCATCACCTCTTCGCCGGCGAATTTCTCCCGGGTCTCCTCCAGCGCCGGGTCGGGCACCAGCCCGTACTCGGCCAGCGGCCCGTCCTCGCCGGCGATATCGTCGGAAAGGAAGAATTCGACGAATTCGCGCAGGCCCGGGATCGCGTCCAGATGGGCCTTTTTCACATAGATGTAGAGCGGACGGGAGACCGGGTACCGACCGCTGGCGATGGTCTCGAGCGAGGGAGCGACCCCGCTCATGGTCGCGACCTGCAGGCTGTCGGTATTGTTCTCGTAAAAGCTCAGGCCGAAGACCCCGACAGCGGCCGGATTGGCGCCGATACGCGCGAGAGTCTCGGTATAATCGCCGTCGATATCCACCGACAGGCCGTCCCGCCGCAGGCGGATACAGGCGGCCTCGGCCTGATCTTCATCGCCGCCGCTGCGCGCCAGCAGGAGGTCGTGGGCGCCGCTCTGCCGGCAGCCTTCGAGGATCACCTTTTCCTCGAATACCTCGCGGGTACCGTGCTTGGTGCCCGGGACGAAGGCGGTGATGGCCACGGCGGGAAGCGCCGGGTTCACCTCGTCCCAGCGCCTGTAGGGATTGGCGATCATGGCGCCGTCCCGGGGGATCTCGTCGGAGAGAGCCAGGAACCAGTCGGCCGGGGTGAAGGCGAAGGCCGCACCGGCAATGCCGGAGGCGAAGACGATCCCGTCATAACCGATGCGCAGCTCGATGATCCCGTCCACGCCATTGGCCGCACAGGCGGCGCGCTCTCCCGGGCGCATGGGGCGCGAGGCATTGGCGATGTCGATCGTGTTCTCCCCGATCCCCTCGCAGAAGCGCTTGAGCCCGGAGGATGTCCCGCCGCTTTCGACGACCGGGGTCGGGTAGTCGAAATTCTCGGCGAATGCCTCGGCGACGATGGAAGCATGGGGCAGCACGGTGGAAGAGCCCGCGATCTGGATCTGCTCGCGCGCCTGCAGGGCGCCGGCGGCGGCAAGGAAGAAAACCAGCCCGAGGACGGGCTCGCCCGGAAGTCTGAAGCGGAACATTGCGCTCTCCTGCAGGATTCGGTTCATCGTTCTCCACCACTAGCACGGCTATGTAACAGTTTCGTGACAGGGCGCCGTGATTCGGCACAGGTGAAGGGCATGCGCGCGAGCGCCCCGATCTTCTGCGAAAGCCGCGAGCGCCGCGCGCGGTCCTTCAGCCCCTCCGCCCTCAGCCCTCAGCCCAGCGGCAGAAACACGGTAAAGGTGCTGCCCTTTCCCGGCTCGGAGGCGATGCGCAGCCGGCCTCGGTGGCGGTTCAGGATATGCTTGACGATCGCCAGCCCCAGCCCGGTGCCGCCCATGTCGCGCGAGCGGTGGGTGTCGATCCGGTAGAAGCGTTCGGTCAGCCGGCCGATCTGGTGGGCGGGGATTCCCTCTCCCTGGTCGCTGATGTCGATCTGCACGCCGGGGCCGCGCAGGGCGGCAACATGCTGCCGGCGCCGCAGGCGCAGGCGGACCTCGCCGCCCTCGGCGCCGTATTTGATGGCATTGTCCAGCAGGTTGGCAAAGACCTGGCGCAGCTGGTCGCCGTCTCCGGGCAGTTCCAGCGCCTGTCCGAGCCCCTCGCTGCGGATCCGCACCGCGCGCCGGGCCGCCGCGGGCTCCAGCGCCGCCACCTGCTCGCGGATCAGCCCGCACAGTTCCACCGATTCGCGCGGACGCTGGTTCTCGCGGTCCTCGACCCGGCTGAGCGAGAGCAGATCCTCGATCAGCCGGTTCATCCGCTCCGCCTCGCGCGCCATGATCTCCAGAAAGCGTGCCCGCGCCCGCGGGTCGTCGCGGGCCGGACCCTGCAGGGTTTCGATGAAGCCCTGCAGTGCGGTCAGGGGGGTGCGCAGCTCGTGACTGACA
>JALWJU010000600.1 GCA_026997055.1 Paracoccaceae bacterium
GACCCCCGCAGCCCGCTGCAAAAGCTCGTGGACAAGTTCAAATGAGCCTCCCCGCCGCCCTCTGCGAGCAGGCCGGCCATAACGAAGCCCTCGGCTCGCCCTTCACCGCCCGCCTGCTGCGCCTGCTGGCGGCGCGCCTTTCCCCCGGCACCCCGCTCACCGACCGGCTGTTTGCCTGGCCCGGCGATATCGGCCCCGCCGGCGCTTCCCTGCCGCTGCGCCTGCTCGGCGGCCTGCACGCGCTGGTGCTGAGCGGTGCCGCGCCCGCCCTCGCCGCCGCCTTTCCGCCCAATGAGCCGCCCGACGATGCGGCGCTCTGGGCCGCCATTGACGGCGCGCTCAGCGACCACGCCGCCTTTCTCGACCGCTGGCTCGACTCCCCGCCGCAGACCAACGAAGTGCGCCGCGCCGCCGCCCTCATCGCCGCCGGCCACTGGCTCACCGACCGCTTCGCCCTGCCGCTGGCGCTTTCCGAACTGGGCGCATCGGCCGGGCTCAACCTCAACTGGGATTCCTACGCGCTTGCCATCCACGGCCAGCATTACGGCCCGCCGGACCCGGCCTTTAGCCTCGCGCCGGACTGGAGCGGCCCGCTTCCGCCCCTGGCGCGCCCGCAGATCGCCGAGCGGCGCGGGGTGGACCTCAACCCGCTCGACCCGACGCGCCCCGAAGACGCCCTGCGCCTCACCGCCTATCTCTGGGCCGACCAGCCCGAGCGCCTCGCCCGCATGCGCGCCGCCCTGGCCCTGCCGCCCGCGCCGGTGGATCGGAGCGATGCGGCCCCCTGGCTCGCCCGGCGCCTCGCCACGCCGCGCCCCGGCCGGCTGCACCTCGTTTATCACACCATCGCCTGGCAATATTTCCCGCCCGCGACCCAAAGGGCCTGCGCCGCCGCGCTTGCCGAGGCCGGCGCGCGCGCCAGCGACGCAGCCCCGCTCGCGCATCTCTCCATGGAGGCCGATGGCGGCAAGGCCGGCCCCGGCGCCGCCCTCACCCTGCGCCTGTGGCCCGGCGGGCAGGAAATCGCGCTCGGCCGTGTCGATTTTCATGGACGCTGGCTCGATTGGCAGGCAGGCTGAGCCCGTCAACCGCGAACACGAACGCGAACGCGAACAGAACAGAGGAGAAACCCATGACCGGCACCCCCGACATCCCGCAAAAGGCCCCCTATCCGGTCGAGGTCGAGGCGGGCAAGAGCTACTTCTGGTGCGCCTGCGGACGCTCGAAAAACCAGCCCTTCTGCGACGGCTCGCACAAGGGCACCGGCTTCAGCCCGGTGAAATACACCGCCGAGGCCAGCAAGCGGGTATTCTTCTGCGGCTGCAAGCACACCCGGAAGCCCCCCCTCTGCGACGGCTCCCACAAGGACCTCTGAGCGGGGGGCGGACCATGCCACCGCCGATGGATGCCTCGCTCAACGTGCTCGGCGGCGCGCTTGCGCCCTGCTCGCACGCGCCGCTCACGGGCTGGTTTCGCGACGGCTTCTGCAATACCTCGGCCGAGGATACGGGCAGCCATACCGTCTGCGTGCGCGTCACCGACGAATTCCTCGCCTGGTCCAGATACCTGGGCAACGATCTCACCACCCCGATGCCGCAATACGGCTTCCCCGGCCTGAAAGACGGCGACCGATGGTGCCTCTGCGCATCCCGCTTCCTGCAGGCCCATGAAGAAGGCTTTGCCCCGCCTGTCATCCTCGAAGCCACCCACGCCCGCGCGCTCGAGGTGGTACCGCTCGAGATCCTGCAGCGCTACGGGTGAGGCTTTTCCAGCGGGTCGGCCACCAGGTCGTCGATGAACTGGCTCAGGAGTTGCGGCCTGCCGGTGACGCCGGCCTTGCGGTAGATGGCGTTGGTCTGGGCCTTGACCGTGCCTTCGGAAGTATTGCGCAGGGCGGCGATTTCCTGGGTGCTCAGCCCCTTGATGGCAAACAGCGCCACGTCGCGCTCGGCGGGGGTGAGGCCCCATTCGTCGAACCGCTCTTCGAGAAGCTCCATGAAGGCGCCCTGGGCCACGCGCAGCTGCTCTTCGGCCCGGCGCCGGGCGCGGCCGGCCTGAACCAGCGCCACCGCGCCCAGCACGATGCCGAGGATCAGGCCCAGGGCAGCGCCGATTTCGAGCAATTCGCGGGT
>JALWJU010000601.1 GCA_026997055.1 Paracoccaceae bacterium
TTGTTACGGGGGGGGCGCTGTCCCCGAGCCCCCCTTGGGAGGTTTGTGAGCAGAAGAAGGGGAATGGTGCTTGCCTATCCGGCAGGGCGGGGGCATTAAGCGGCCATGGCGGTCGGGATTTTCGATAGCGGCCTTGGGGGCCTTACGGTGCTGGAAGCGGTGCGGAAGCGTCTGCCGGAAGTGCCTTTCGTCTATCTCGCCGACAGCGCGCACGCGCCCTATGGGGTGCGCACGCCCGATGACATCTACGCTCTGACCAAGGCGGCGGTGGCGCGGCTCTGGGAGGAGGGCTGCGATCTGGTGATCCTCGCCTGCAACACCGCGAGCGCGGCGGCGTTGCGGCGCATCCAGGAGGAGGGCCTGCCCGAGGGCAAGCGGGTGCTGGGGGTGTTCGTGCCGCTGATCGAGGCGCTGACCGAGCGCGACTGGGGCGACAACTCGCCCCCGCGCGAAGTGGCGGTGAAGCATGTGGCGCTGTTTGCGACGCCCGCGACGGTGGCGAGCCGGGCCTTTCAGCGCGAGCTGGCCTTTCGCGCCATCGGCGTGGATGTGGAGGCGCAGGCCTGCGCCGGCGTGGTCGATGCGATCGAGGAGGGCGACATGATCCTCGCCGAGGCGCTGGTCAGGAGCCATGTGGAGGCGCTCAAGCGCAAGATGCCCGCGCCCGATGCGGCGGTGCTGGGCTGCACCCATTATCCGCTGATGGAGGATGCGTTCCAGCAGGCGCTTGGGCCGCAGGTGAAGGTGTTTTCGCAGGCCGGGCTGGTGGCCGAGAGCCTTGCCGACTACCTCGACCGCCACCCGGACATGCTCGGGGCGGGGCGCGAGTCCAGATTCCTCACCACCGGCGACGCGGCGCAGGTGAGCGACCGGGCCACGGCCTTTCTGCGACGAAAGATCGCCTTCGAAGCGGCCTGACAGGCCATTGCGGCGGCGCGCGCGCGCGCCTACATTCCTTGCAGCACGGGAGAGGTCGCCATGACCCACAACATCGCCATTCTCGGGGCTTCGGGCTATACCGGGGCCGAGCTTGTCCGGCTGATCGCGGGGCATCCGTCCATGCGCATCGTGGCGCTGAGCGCCGAGCGCAAGGCGGGGCGGCCGATGGGCGAGGTTTTCGCGCATCTGGCGCATCTGGACCTGCCGGACCTGGTGAAGATCGAGGAGATCGACTTTGCCGGTATCGACCTGTGCTTTGCCGCGCTCCCGCACGGGCTGAGCCAGGCGATCGTGCGCGACCTGCCCCGGGGGCTCAAGGTGGTGGACCTTGGCGCCGATTTCCGCCTCAGCGATCCCGCGGCCTACGAGAAATGGTATGGCAAGGCGCATGTGGCCCCCGATCTGCAGCGCGAGGCGGTCTATGGGCTGACGGAATTCTACCGCGCCGATATCGCCAAGGCGCGGCTGGTGGCGGGCACCGGCTGCAATGCGGCCACGGTGCAATATGCGCTGAGGCCGCTGATCGAGGCCGGGCTGATCGACCTTGACCGGATCATCTGCGACCTCAAGAACGGCGCCACCGGGGCCGGGCGCGCGCTCAAGGAGCACATGCTTTTTTCCGAGCGATTCTCGGATGTTGCCGGATATGCGCAAGGCGGCACGCACCGCCACCTGGCGGAGTTCGACCAGGAGTTTTCGGCCCTTGCCGGGCGCAGGGTCGAGATCGTCTTCAACCCGCATCTGGTGCCGGTCAATCGCGGCATCCTGGCCGATTGCTATGTGGAGGGCGATGCCGAGGCGATCCACGCGGCGCTGGTGGCGCGCTATGCCGATGAGCCCTTCATCCATGTGCTGCCCTTCGGGCAGACGCCGGGCACCGGGCAGGTCACGGGCTCGAATCTGTGCCTGATCGGGGTGATCGGCGACCGGGTGCGGGGCCGGGCGATGGTCACCGCGACGCTCGACAATCTCGCCAAGGGCTCGTCCGGGCAGGCTTTGCAAAACGCAAATATCATGCTCGGGCTCGACGAAACCACGGGGCTCGATCTGGCCCCGCTTTTCCCGTGACAGGCGCGGACAGGAGGATATCATGGCCGGAATGAAGGGGCTGAAGAAGAAGCGGCGGGTGCAGGTGATCGTGCTGGCCTTCGTGGCGCTGGCGGCCTCCACGGCGCTGATCGGCTACGCC
>JALWJU010000602.1 GCA_026997055.1 Paracoccaceae bacterium
GTAGTCGAGGGCGGGGCGGGAAGCGGCGGCGGCTTTGGCAGGGCGGTCGGTCACGGGGGCTCCTGGATAGTTTAGCGTTAAACTATTCTGCGATGGGTCGCGTTGTCCAGCATAGCAAAATCCCCGCAAGCTGCAAACAATGCTTGCATGTGCCGCAAAAGCTGGCACTTTCGGCCTGAAAGGAGGCGCCATGGCCGAGAAAAAAGCCGGGAAAGAAGCCGGGGGAAAAGGCGACATCAGTGCCGAGACCAGGGCCGAAATCTGCCTCACCACCACCGATCTGCGCAGCGATCTCGCCTTTTTCGCCGACAGGCTGGGGATGCGCCTCGAGATGATCTATCCGGCCGACAATCCGCGTATCGCGGTCTTTGCCGGCCACGGGCTGCGCCTGCGGCTGGATCAGGACAGCGACGCGCCGCCGGGCCATATCCGCATCCGCACCGAAGCGCCGGGGCAGTACGGCGGCGCCGGGCAGCTTACCGCCCCCGGCGGCACCCGGGTGGAGATTGCCGAGCTCGACCCGCCGCTGGTGATCCCCGAGGTGGAGCATGCCTTTGTCGTGCGCCGGCTCGCGGACCAGGCGCCCTGGGTGATCGGGCGCGCGGGGATGCAGTATCGCGACCTGGTGCCCGGCCGCCTGGGCGGTGCGATGATCGCCAGCCACATCCGCATCGCCGAGGCCGGGCCGGTGCCCGACATGGTGCATTTTCACAAGGTCGGCTTCCAGCTGATCTTCTGCCTCAATGGCTGGGTGGACGTGGTCTATGAGGACCAGGGCGCGCCGATCCGTCTGACCCGGGGCGCGTGCTTCATCCAGCCGCCCGAGATCCGCCACCGGGTGCTCTTTTCGGGCGACGATCTGGAGGTGCTGGAGATCGGCGTGCCGGCCGAGCACATCACCGAGATCGACCACGAGATGGAACTGCCCAACGGCCGGGGCGACCCCGCGCGCGAATGGCAGGGCCAGCGCTTCGTGCACAATACGCCCGAAGGCGCGGCCTACGCCCCCTTCCGCCTGCCGGGCTTCGAGGCGCGCGACACCACCATCGCCGCCAATACGCGGGGCAGGGCCGGGGTGATGGTGTTTCGCCCCGACGGGAGCGGCGCTTATGCCTGGGCCACGCATGATGCCGATATCCACTTCGCCTTCGTCATGGCCGGCGAGGTGCTTCTGGAGGGCGAGGGCAAGGCGCCCTTCCGGCTCGCGCGCGGCGATGCCTTCGTCACCCCGCCGGGGATGCGCACGCGGCTGAGCGAGGCGAGCGACGATCTGGAGGTGATCGAGGTGACCCTGCCGGGCACATTCTCGACCACCACGGGCTGAAAACGCCCCGCGCCCCTTGCGCCTGCCCCGCTTCCCTGCGAATTTGCGCCAGGTCAGACGGGGGAGCACGGGGGAGCCATGTCACTACTCGAGGCAGCCAGACGCGCGCGCGAAAATGCCCATGCGCCCTATTCGGGCTTCCGGGTCGGGGCGGCGATTCGCAGCGCGTCCGGCAGCATCCATGCGGGCTGCAACGTGGAAAACGCCGCCTATCCCGAGGGCACCTGCGCCGAGGCCGGGGCGATTGCGGCGATGGTGGCCGCGGGCGAGCGCGAGATCGCCGAGATTCTCGTCATCGCCGATGCCCCCGCGCCGGTCACCCCCTGCGGCGGCTGCCGCCAGAAGATCGCCGAATTCGCACCGCCCGGCACGCCGGTGATCATGCGCAATCTGGCCGGCGAAGAGCGGGTCGCCTTGATCGAAGAGCTGCTGCCCCACGCCTTTGCCGCCGCGCATATGGGAGGCGCGCGATGAGCCGGGCCTTTCTGATCGTGATGGACAGCGTCGGCATTGGCGGCGCGCCCGATGCGGCGCGCTTCTTCAACGGCACGCATCCCGATACCGGCGCCAACACGCTCGGCCATATCGGTCGCGCCTCAGCCGAGGGCGATGCCGAGGAGGGGCGCTCGGGCCCGCTCGCCATCCCCAACCTCACCGCGCTGGGCTTCTGGGCCGCCGAGGCGCTGGCCAATGGCCGGCCCTATCACGGCCCCGCGCCTCTGGGCGCCTGGGGGGCGGCCACCGAGGTCTCCAACGGCAAGGACACCCCCTCGGGCCACTGGGAGATCGCCGGCGT
>JALWJU010000603.1 GCA_026997055.1 Paracoccaceae bacterium
GGCGGGCGAGATGCGCCTTGCCGTGTCCGGCGAGGGGGTCGAGGTCGATGACTCCGCCCTGCCGCCCACGGTGACACTGGCCGAGGGCGGCACCGCGCGGCTGTCCGTGCCGGTCAGCGCGACCCGGCCGGGGTTGGGCGCCATCCGCGTGGCGCTCACCACGCCCGACGGCACGGTACTGACCAAGGAGCTGAATATCCCGGTGCAGGTGAACGA
This sequence comes from Paracoccaceae bacterium, assembly GCA_026997055.1. Lineage (GTDB taxonomy): Bacteria > Pseudomonadota > Alphaproteobacteria > Rhodobacterales > Rhodobacteraceae > JAAEUB01. Next base: position 217 of record JALWJU010000603.1, read on the forward strand.
CCCGGAAATCGCCCGCATGAGCCGCTTCACGCTGGCGCCCGGCCAGCGCTTCAGCCTCGACAGCGCCGTGTTTGCCGGGATGATGCCCGGCACCGGACGCGCTACGCTCTCAGCCGGGTTCATGGCACGGCTGAACGTCGCCGGCCTGCTCGACCGGCTCGACCGCTACCCCTATGGCTGCACCGAGCAGCAGACTTCGCGCGCCCTGCCGCTCCTCTACCTGGAGCCGGTGGCGCGGGCGATGGGGCTCGCCGAGCGAAGGGATGTCTCCGAACGCGTCAGGGATGCCATTGCCGGAGTACTGGCCAATCAGGCAGCGGCGGGCAGCTTCGGCCTGTGGGGGCCGGGGGACGGCGATCTGTGGCTCGATGCCTATGTCTCCGACTTCCTGTCGCGCGCCCGTGCCAGGGGTTACGCGGTGCCCGACACCGCCTTCCGCGCGGCCATGGACAACCTGCGCGCGCGGGTGAATTACGCGGCCGATTTCGACAAAGGCGGCGAGGGGCTGGCCTATGCGCTTTACGTGCTGGCGCGCGAAGGGGCGGCCGCCATGGGCGACCTGCGCTATTACGCGGATGAAAAGGGCGACGCCTTTGCCACTCCGCTGGCGGCCGCCCAGCTTGCCGCCGCACTTGCCGCCTATGGCGACCCGATGCGCGCCGATGCGATGTTTGCCCGCGCAAAGGCCATGCTCGACAGGGCCGAGCCGGAAGCCGCGCCGGCCTGGCGCGACGATTACGGCACCAACCTGCGCGATGCCGCCGCCGTGCTGGCGCTTTCCGTCGAAGCGGGCAGCGCGGTCGCGGACCGAGAAGCGCTGGTGGCGCGCCTGGCACAGGCGAGGGGGCCGCTCTCCACCCAGGAAGCCACCTGGACGCTGCTCGCCGCCGCGGCAATGGCGGATGAGCGCGCCGGCGCCGCCCTGCTGATCGACGGCGCCCCCGCCACCGGCCCGGCAGTGCTCTCGCTGGACGATACCGGCAGCACCGCCTCCGGCGCGCCGCTGGTGGTGGAAAACGGCGGAACCCTGGCCATGGAACTGACCCTTGCAACCTTCGGCATCCCGCAGACGGCGCCGCCTGCGAGCGGACGGGGCTATGCCATCTCCCGGCGCTATTTCACGATGGAAGGCGAGCCGGTCGATGTCAGCCAGGTCGCACAGGGCACACGCCTGGTCACGGTCCTGAGCGTGCAGCCGTTCGACCCGTCCGACGGGCGGCTGATGGTCAATGATCCGCTGCCCGCGGGCTTCGAGATCGACAACCCGAACCTGCTCGCCGCCGGCGACATCCGGGCGCTCGACTGGCTGGATGTGGTGGACGAGGTGGCCTTTGCCCAATTCCGCCAGGAGCGGTTTCTGGCGGCGGTTGACTGGAGCTCGGACAGACCCTTCCGCCTCGCCTATGTGGTGCGGGCGGTCACGCCGGGCAGCTTCCACCATCCGGCGGCTTCGGTCGAAGACATGTACCGCCCCACATTCCGCGCCAATGGCAGGACCGGAACGGTGCGGATCACCGAGTAATGAGCGCGGCAGGCACCGGCCCCCGCGCGCGCAGCGCGCGCCCCCGAATGGCAAAATTTTTCGAAAAATTTTCGCGATTCCGGGCGCGCGCTGCGCGCGCGCGGCGCCCTGATGGGCACCGGGCCAGCCCTGCGGGCCGCGCCCTGCTGGCGCTGGCGCTGCTGCTTCTGCTGCTCGCCTACGGGCGCGACCGCTTCGATGCCTGGATCGACGCCACCGACCTGCCGCCGCTTGAGGTGGCGATCTCGGTCGAGGTACTCGACCGCTCCGGCACCCTCCTGCGCGCCTATACGGTGGAGGATGGCCGCTGGCGGCTGCGGGTTGCGCTTGAGGATGTGGATCCCGGCTTCGTGGACATGCTCATCGCCTACG
>JALWJU010000604.1 GCA_026997055.1 Paracoccaceae bacterium
CGGTCGCAATCGGCCTGGTGGCGGCAGGTGGCAAAGACCCGCCAGCCGCGCTTGTGCAGCGTATGGGCGGCATCGTAGCCGATGCCCGAGGAACAGCCGGTGATGAGAATGGAGCGCGCGTTCATGGCCCTTGATACGGCGGCGCGGCGCCGGGCGCAAGCAGGGCGGAACCCTCAGGGCCGGTTCGGCGACAGGAACTGCGACGCCATGAAGCCGCGCGCCCCGGTTTCGACCACGCGGATCTCGGTCCAGCCGTCGGTGGGGGTGCCGAGGAATTCGACTTCGGTACCGCGAACCAGCTTGGCAAGGATTTCCTCGCGCGTCGAGGTCCCCGCGCGCATGTTGACCCGGGAGCCGGTGACGTAAAGGCGCGGGGCCGGGGCTGGTGCGGGAGCAGTCATCGGAGCGACCACCGGAGCGGCCACGGGAGCGGGGGCGCCGACCGGCACGCTGACCGGCGCCACGTTTGCCGAGGTGGCGGGCGAAGCCGTTTCGGGCGCTGGTGCCGGGGCGGGCGTTGGCGCTGGTGCCGGTACCGGGGCGGGGGTCGGCACTGAGGTGAGAGTCGGCGCTGGGGCGAGAGTCAGCTCGCCGATCGGCGCTGTCGCCACCGCGCCCACCGGACGCGGCGTATAGCCCAGCCGGTCTTCGGGCAGGCCCTCTTCGCGGCCGAACCACAGCATCGCCCCGCCGATCCCCAGCACGGTAAACAATGTCAGGCGGATAATTCCCATCACTTCCCCCGAATTGGTCGCACGATAGCACGGCGCGCCAGACGACGGGAGGGGAAAAGCAGGGATCGTTTCCCGCCTTTGTCGCTCCTCCCCGCCTCGCAAAAGCCGCTGGACCCGCCCCCGCCGCGCCTCTAGAAAAGTCCCATGGACGAGCTTATGGACGACGAAACCGCCCGCGAGGTGAGCGAGCCGCTGCGCCGGGCCCTCGGCGAGCGCTACCTGACCTATGCGCTGAGCACCATCATGCACCGGGCGCTGCCGGATGCGCGCGACGGGCTCAAGCCGGTGCACCGGCGCATCCTCTACGCCATGCGCGAGCTTCGCCTCACCGCCACCGGCGGCTTTCGCAAATCGGCCAAGATCTCGGGCGATGTGATGGGCAATTATCACCCTCACGGCGACGCGGCGATCTACGACGCCATGGCGCGGCTGGCGCAGGATTTCAATGTCCGCTACCCGCTGGTCGATGGCCAGGGCAATTTCGGCAATATCGACGGCGACAATCCGGCCGCCTCCCGCTATACCGAGGCGCGCCTGACCCCCGTCGCCGAGGCGATGCTGGAGGGGCTCGATGAAAACGCCGTCGATTTTCGCGACAATTACGACGGCACCCTGAGCGAGCCGGTGGTGCTGCCGGCGACGTTTCCGAACCTTCTGGCCAATGGCGCCAGCGGCATTGCCGTGGGCATGGCCACCAACATCCCGCCGCACAACATCGCCGAGCTGGTGGATGCCTGCCTGCACCTGATCCGCGCGCCGGATGCGCGCGACGACACGCTCCTGAAATACGTCCCCGGCCCCGATTTCCCCACCGGCGGGGTGATCGTCGAGAGCCCCGAAGCCATCGCCCGGGCCTATCGCACCGGGCGCGGCGGCTTCCGTTTGCGGGCGCGCTGGGAGGTCGAGAAGCTCGGCCGCGGCCAGTGGCAGATCGTGGTGACCGAGATCCCCTACCAGGTGCAGAAGTCGAAGCTGATCGAGAAGATCGCCGACCTGATCGGCCAGAAGAAGATCCCGATCCTCGCCGATATCCGCGACGAGAGCGCCGACGATATCCGCGTGGTGCTGGAGCCGAAGTCGAAGAATGTCGATGCGGATGTGCTGATGAACATGCTGTTTCGCCTCTCCGACCTCGAGACCCGCTTCTCGCTCAACATGAACGTGCTGATCGACGGCGTGACGCCGAAGGTCTGCTCGATGAAGGAGGTGCTGCGCGCCTTTCTCGACTTCCGCCGCGAGGTGTTGCAGCGGCGCGCGCGTCACCGGCTGGGCAAGATCGACCACCGGCTGGAAGTGCTCGAGGGCTTCCTGATCGCCTTTCTCAATCTCGACCGGGTGATCGACATCATCCGCTATGACGACGACCCCAAGGCGGCGCTGATGCGCGAGGATTGGGGCCGCGCCCATCCGCGCGCCACCTCCGAAGCCGATTACATGAGCCCGCCCGAGGGCGAGGGCGAGCTTGCCGAGGTGCAGGTGGACGCGATCCTCAACATGCGCCTGCGCAGCCTGCGGCGGCTCGAGGAGCTTGAGCTTCGGCGCGAGCGCGACGAGCTCATGCGCGAGCGCGCCGATCTCGAGGACCTGCTGGAGAGCGAGGCGCGCCAGTGGCAGCGGATCGGCGACGATCTGCGCGAGGTGAAAAGGAAATTCGGCCGCGACTGGCCCGGCGGTGCGCGCCGCACCAGCTTTGCCGAGGCCGGCGAGGTGGAGGAAGTGCCGCTCGAAGCGATGATCGAGCGCGAGCCGATCACCGTGGTGATGAGCCGCATGGGCTGGATCCGCGCCATGTCGGGCCATATCGACCTCGACCGCGAGCTGAAGTTCAAGGATGGCGACGGGCCGGGCTGGATCTTTCATGCCGAGACCACCGACCGGCTGCTGCTGTTTGGCGAAAACGGGCGCTTCTACACGCTCAGCGCCGCCAGCCTGCCCGGCGGGCGCGGCATGGGCGAGCCGGTGCGCCTGATGGTGGACCTGCCCAACGAGGCGGGCGTGGTGGATCTCTTCATCCACAAGCCCGGCCGCAAGCTGCTGGTTGCCTCCACCGCCGGCGACGGCTTCATCGTGCGCGAGGATGACGTGCTGGCCCAGACCCGCAGCGGCAAGCAGGTGCTGAACCTGCGCGCGCCCGCCCGCGCCCGTGCCTGCAAGCCGGTCGAAGGCGACCATGTGGCGGTGGTGGGCGAGAACCGCAAGGTGCTGGTCTTCCCGCTCTCCGAGCTCAACGAAATGGCCCGGGGCAAGGGCGTGCGCCTGCAAAGGTACAAGGACGGCGGACTGTCGGACATCACCACCTTCAATCTCGCCGACGGGCTCTGCTGGCACGACCCCGCCGGGCGGCGGCGCTGCGAGAAAGACCTCACCGAATGGCTCGGCAAGCGCGCCGGCGCCGGGCGCATGGCCCCGCGCGGCTTCCCGCGTGACAACAGATTCACCTGACATGGGCACGCTGGCGGATCTGGAAATCTCCTGTACGGGGAAAAGGGGCGCGCTGTTTGCCCTGGCGCTGAAGACCGGGGGGCTGAGCGTACTCACCGCCGGGCTCTACCGCTTCTGGATGAAGACCCGCCTGCGCCGCTACCTGTGGTCGTCGATCCGCATCGGCGGGGTGCCGCTCGAATACACCGGCAACCCCTGGGAGAAGCTGCTGGGCTTCCTCTTCGCGGTGGTGGTACTGGCCTTCTATATCGGCGTGGTCAACCTGCTCTTGATGTTCTTCAGCTTCTCGCTGTTTCAGACCAATGCCATAGCCTATGCGCTCAGCTTCATCGGCGTGCTGCCGCTCCTGTTCTTCGCCCGCTACCGGGCTCGGCGCTATGTGCTGGCGCGCACCCGCTGGCGCGGCATCCGCTTCGGGCTCGAGCCCGGTGCCTGGGGCTATGCCTGGCGCGCGGCGCTCCACTGGCTGGCCACCATCCTGACGCTGGGCCTGCTCTGGCCGCGCAAGGCCTTTTACCTTGAAAAATACCTCACCGACCGCACCTTTTTCGGCGATGCCCGGCTCCGGCAGGGCGGGAGCTGGACCATGCTGCTCGGGGCGATGCTGCACCTCTATATCGGCGTTTACGGCAGCGCGGCGGTGATCGGCCTCGCGGTCTGGCTGAACCGGCCGCAATGGCTGCTCTGGCTGCTGCTCACCCTGCCCTGGGCGCTGTTCGGACTGGCTTACTGGCGAGCGCATTCCTTTCGCCTGCTGACCAGCCACAAGCAAATCGGTACGGAAAGCGAAGCGGCGGCGCTTTCCAGCAGCGCCCGGGGGCGCAAGATACTGGGCATATACCTGGGCGGCTACCTGCTGACCGTGCTGGTGGTGCTTGCCGGGATCTTCGCCTTTTTCTTCGTGATCGGCTTCGTGATCGGCGGGATGCTGAACATGGATGGATTGCTGAAGGCGCTGAATGTCGCAAATGGCGAAACCGGCTCCCCATCGCCCGGCGCCGCGGACAAACTGCGGGTGGCGACGATAGTCCTCTACGGCGTGCTGACCTACTTCGCCTCGTTCCTGCTCTGGAACGCGGCACGGACCAGCTTCGTCACCCTGCCGATGATCCGCCATTTCGCCGAGAGCACCCGACTGACCGGCCCGCTGGCGCTGAACCGCATCCGCCAGCGCGCGCGTGACGAATTTGCCGAGGCCGAGGGCTTTGCCGATGCGCTGGACGTGGGAGCGGCGCTGTGAGCGGCGCGGGAGGGAGCACCGGCAGCAGGCGCCCCGATGCGGACACCCCCCCGTGGCTGCGACCGGCACCGTCTGGCCCCACCTTTGCCGACTTTGCCGACGGGGAGCATGCGCGCCTCGCCCGGGTCGGCTTGCGCCTCTACCCCCATGAGCGTCCCGACCGGCTGGTCCTCGCCCTGCCCGACGGCGCCGAACAGGTCTGGCCGCTCGAAGAGCTGCGCCTGGTGCCGGGGCAGGCCGATCCCGAGGCCTTCGTCCTCACCTCCATGTCGGACCCGCTGGCGCGCCTCTATCTGGGCAAGGGGCCGCTGGCGGCGCGCATCTCGGCCCATGCGCCGGCTCTCCACGCCGGCGCCGCGCCGCCGCCCCCGCGCCGGCGACTGCTGAAATGGGGCGGGGCGGCGCTGGCCTCGGTGGCGCTGATCATCTTCGTGCTGGTGCCGGTGATGGCCGACCAGCTGGCGCGCTTCCTGCCCCCCGAAGGCGAGCGGGCGCTGGGCGATGCCACCTTCGAGCAGATCCGCAAGGTACTCGACCAGAGCGGCATCGGCCCGGTGCGAATTTGCGAGACGGGAAAGGGGCGCGAGGCTCTCGACGCCATGCTGGCGCGCCTGGCTCCCGAAGTCGATGACCTGCCCTATCCGGTCCGCCTCAGCGTGCTCGACCACGATCTGATCAATGCCTTCACGCTGCCCGGCGGGCGCATCATCCTGTTTCGCGGCCTGATCGAGGCCGCCGACAGCCCCGACGAGGTCGCCGCCGTGCTGGCTCACGAGATCGGCCATGCGGTGTATCGCGACCCGACCCGCGATGCCCTGCGCACGGCGGGCTCCATCGGTGTGCTCGGCCTGCTGCTCGGCGATTTCGCCGGCGGCACGGTGGTGCTGTTTCTCGCCAATTCGCTGATCAATGCCCAGTACAGCCAGGCCGCCGAAACGCGCGCCGATGAATACGCCCACATACTGCTGAAGGAGGCCGGGGTATCTCCGGCGGCGCTCGGGCGCATGTTCGTACGCCTGCGCGACGAATACGGCGATGCCAGCGGCTTCGTCGCCCATTTCGCCTCTCACCCGACCCTTGCCGAGCGGATCGCGGCCAGCGAGGCCGCCGCCGAGGGCGTAACCGGGACGGAGCCGGTCCTGGGCGCACGGCAATGGCAGGCGCTGAGCGGGATTTGCAGCCCCCTGCCCCCGAATCTCGCCCCGGTGCCCGGCAAGCTGCTGGGCAGCGACATGAAATAGCCGGCAGGAAATGGCGGTACGCTGCCGGTTTGCGTCCCCGCCGCCACTGCGCTAAGTGTGGGGTAACCGGGGGTATTCGCATATGACTCGTTTTCTCGCCGCAATCGCGCTTCTGCTGGGGCTTTCCGCCTGTGCCGACCCTGCTTTCAAGGACCTCGAAGAGCTTCCCCCGCCCATGGGCCGCTTCCTGCTCGGCCATACGGTGGTGGTGGTCAACGAGCCGGAAAAGGGGCCGTTTTCGCGCGATGCCAGCGACGAGGAATGGAAGGCGGCAATGGAACGCGCCATCAAGGAGCGCTTCGGCCGCTATGACGGCGACAGGTATTTCCACATCGCGGTCAAGGTCGAGGGCTATGTGCTGGCGCAGCCCGGCATCCCGGTGGTGGCGGCACCGAAATCGGTGCTGGTGGTTTCGGTGACGATCTGGGACGACGAGAAACAGGCCAAGCTCAATGAGGAGCCCGAGCCGATCACCGTCTTCGAGCGCCTGTCTGGCGAAACCGCGATCAGTTCCGGGCTGACCCAGAGCAAGGAAGAGCAGATGCTGAACCTTACGCGCAACGCGGCGCTGAAGATCCAGGAATGGATGCTCGAACATCCCGAATGGTTCGGCGACGCCTCGCTGATGGACCCGGCCACCACTTCGGCCGGCCGGCCGGCCTCCGAAGTCATGGCCGAGCTCGAGGCGCAGGCCGCCACCGCCGCCACCGCCGCCACCACCGACGAGATCGCCGAACCTGGCGCTTGATTTTCGCGGTCAGGAGCGCTAACGAGCGCGCGTAATGCAACGGGCTCGCAGCGAGCCCCAACCACAAAGGCGCGCTATCATGGCTAAGGAAAAGTTTGACCGTTCCAAACCGCACGTCAACATCGGCACGATCGGGCATGTTGACCACGGCAAGACGACGCTGACGGCGGCGATCACGAAGCAGTTTGGCGAATTCAAGGCGTATGACGAGATCGACGGCGCGCCTGAGGAGAAGGCGCGGGGGATCACGATTTCGACGGCGCATGTGGAGTATGAGACCGACAAGCGCCACTATGCGCATGTGGACTGCCCCGGCCACGCGGACTATGTGAAGAACATGATCACGGGCGCCGCGCAGATGGACGGCGCGATTCTGGTGGTGAGCGCGGCCGATGGCCCGATGCCGCAGACGCGCGAGCACATCCTTCTGGCGCGTCAGGTTGGGGTTCCGGCGCTGGTGGTTTATCTGAACAAGGTGGATCAGGTGGATGACGAGGAGCTTCTGGAGCTTGTCGAGATGGAGGTGCGCGAGCTTCTGAGCGAGTACGAATTCCCGGGCGACGACATTCCGATCATCGCGGGCTCGGCGCTGGCCGCGCTGGAGGGCCGCGATGCGGAGATCGGCGAGGAGTCGATCAAGAAGCTGATGGAGGCTGTGGACGAATACATCCCGCAGCCCGAGCGTGCGATCGACCAGCCGTTCCTGCTGCCGATCGAGGACGTTTTCTCGATCTCGGGCCGCGGTACGGTGGTGACGGGCCGTGTCGAGCGTGGCGTGATCACGGTGGGCGACGAGATCGAGATCGTCGGCCTGAAGGAGACGCAGAAGACCACCTGCACGGGCGTGGAAATGTTCCGCAAGCTGCTCGACCGCGGCGAGGCGGGCGACAATGTGGGCGTGCTGCTGCGCGGCATCGAGCGCAATGCGGTGGAGCGCGGCCAGGTTCTGGCCAAGCCGGGCTCGGTGACGCCGCACACGAAGTTCGAATGCGAGGTCTACATCCTGACCAAGGAAGAGGGCGGCCGCCACACCCCGTTCTTCAAGAACTACCGGCCGCAATTCTACTTCCGCACCACCGACGTGACCGGCACGGTGAACCTGCCCGAAGGCACCGAAATGGTGATGCCCGGCGACAACCTGAAGTTCGAAGTCGAACTGATCGCCCCCATCGCCATGGAAGAGGGCCTGCGCTTTGCCATCCGCGAAGGCGGCCGTACCGTCGGCTCCGGCGTGGTCTCAAAGATCATCGAATAAGCCCTTTCAGGGTTCGACGAGGGGTGCCGGCGCGCCGGCGCTCCTCCTATCAACTCCAACACCGCGAAAGGTGACAACATGGCACTGCAAAGCCAGAACATTCGCATTCGGCTGAAGGCGTTTGACTACCGGGTGCTCGATGCCAGCACTCAGGAGATCGTCAACACCGCCAAGCGGACCGGCGCCACGGTGCGCGGGCCGATCCCGCTGCCGAACAAGATCGAGAAGTTCACGGTCCTTCGTGGCCCGCATATCGACAAGAAATCCCGCGACCAGTTCGAGATCCGCACCCACAAGCGGCTCCTCGACATCGTGGACCCGACCCCGCAGACGGTGGATGCGCTGATGAAGCTCGACCTGGCTGCCGGTGTCGATGTGCAGATTTCGGTTTGAGGAGGGCAGACAGATGCGCTCTGGAATCATCGCCAGAAAGGTCGGCATGACCCGGCTTTTCATGGAGGACGGCAAGCAGATCCCCGTGACCGTGCTCCAGCTCGACAACCTGCAGGTCGTGGCCCAGCGGACCGCTGAGAAGGACGGCTACACCGCCGTCCAGCTCGGTGCCGGCAATGCCAGGGTACAGCGGGTCTCCAAGCCCATGCGCGGCCATTTCGCCGCCGCCAAGGTGCCGCCCAAGCGCAAGATCGCCGAGTTCCGCGTCGCACCCGAGAACCTGATCGAAGTGGGCGCCGAGATCACCGCCGAGCATTTCGTCGAGGGCCAGAAGGTGGACGTCTCCGGCACCTCGATCGGCAAGGGCTTCGCCGGTGGCATGAAGCGGCACAATTTCGGCGGGCTTCGCGCCAGCCACGGCGTGTCGATCAGCCACCGCTCCCATGGCTCCACCGGCCAGTGTCAGGACCCCGGCAAGGTGTTCAAGGGCAAGAAGATGGCCGGCCATATGGGCGCCGTTCGGGTCACCACGCAGAATCTCGAAGTGGTGCGCACCGATGCCGAGCGCGGCCTCGTGTTCATCAAGGGCGCGGTGCCCGGCGCCAAGGGCGGCTGGGTCACGGTGAAGGATGCGGTCAAGTGCAAGCGCCCCGAGGGCGCGCCGCTGCCCGCGGCGATCAGGAAAGCGGCCAGTGCCGAAGAAGCCGCGCCCGCGGCTGAAGAGGCCCCTCAAGGAGGCGCTGAAGAATGAAACTCGATGTAATCAAACTGGACGGCAAGAAGGCCGGCACGGTCGAGCTCGACGAGGCCCTGTTCGGGCTGGAGCCGCGCGCCGACATCCTGCACCGGGTGGTGCGCTGGCAGCGCGCCCGCGCACAGGCCGGCACCCACAAGGTCAAGACCCGCTCCGAGACCAGCTATTCGGGCAAGAAGATCTACCGCCAGAAGGGCACCGGCGGCGCGCGTCACGGCGACCGCAACGCGCCGATCTTCCGTGGTGGCGGCATCTACAAGGGACCGACCCCGCGCAGCCATGCCCACGATCTGCCGAAGAAATTCCGCAAGCTGGGGCTGCGCCACGCCCTTTCGGCCAAGGCGCGTGCCGGCGAACTGGTGGTGATCGAGGCGGCCGAAGCCGATGGCAGGACCGCGCCGCTGGCCAGGGCGGTGAAGAAGCTCGGCTGGAAGCGCGCGCTGGTGATCGACGGCGCGGTCCTGCCA
>JALWJU010000605.1 GCA_026997055.1 Paracoccaceae bacterium
GATCACCGCTTTTCCAGCCCCGAATGCCTGGCCCTGATCGCCGACAGCGTGGCGGAGGTCTGCCGGCTGAGCGAGGCGCAGGGATGATCGAGCCGGTCGTCTTCCTGCCCGGGCTGATGTGCGATGCGCGGGTTTTCCTGCCCCAGATCAGCGATCTTTCGCGCGACTACCCGGTGCAGATCGCCCAGTACGGCAATGCGGACAACATTCGCCAAATGGCCATGCAGGTACTGGACAGCGCGCCCGACCGCTTTGCCCTGGCCGGCCATTCCATGGGCGGGATCGTGGCCATGGAAGTGCTGCGCCGGGCCCCGGAGCGGGTGACGCGGATCGCGCTCCTGTCCACCTCACCACTTGCCGAAACCCCGGCCGAAGCCGCCTGGCGCGAGCCGCTGATCGCGCGGGCGCGGGCCGGGCTGCTGGAAGAGGTGATCGGCGAGACGCTGACGGCGGACAACCTGGCCCCCGGCCCCCGGCGCGCGACCCTCATGCGTCTGCTCCGGGACATGGCCCTGGAGCTCGGAGCCGAGACCTATATACGCCAGTCGCGCGCCCTGCAGCGACGCCGGGACGCGCAGAGCGTGCTGCTCTCGACCCGGAGCGCGGCATTGATCCTGTGCGGCCGACATGACCGGCTCACCCCGGTCAGACGCCACGAGGCCATGGCCGAGATGGTAGCGCATTCCGAGCTTGTGGTGCTGGAAGCCGCCGGACACCTGCCGATGCTGGAAGCCGCCGACGAGGTCAACGCGGCGCTGCGAAGCTGGATGGCCCGGCCCCTGATGCTGCGCTGACCGCAAAAGCCGGCACCGGGCCGGACCGCAGGCAAGCCGGAAAGCCGAACCGCCGGGGAACTTGTGGAAACATGAAGGGGCAGAGATATGGAGTGGCGCGAGGAGGGGGTGCTGCTGGCAACGCGCAAACATGGCGAGACCTCCCTGATCATCGACGTCTTTACGGAAGCTCACGGGCGCCATGCGGGTATGGTGCGTGGCGGGGTGTCGCGCAGGATCGCCCCGCTGTTGCAGCCCGGCGCACAGCTGGACCTGACCTGGCGGGCGCGGCTGGAGACGCATCTGGGGGTGTTTCGGGTCGAGCCGATAAAGAGCCGGGCCGGGGCGGTGATGGGCGATGCGCTGACTTTGGCGGGGCTGAACGCGATCTGTGCGCTGCTGGTCTTTGCCCTGCCCGAGCGGGAGGCGCATCCGCGCCTGTATCGGCGCACCATCGCCATGCTGGACCTGCTGGGCACCAGCCCCGTCTGGCCGGTGGCCTACCTGAAATGGGAACTGGCCCTGCTGGAGGATCTGGGCTTCGGCCTCGATCTGAGCACCTGCGCGGTAACCGGCAGCCGGGAGGATCTGGCCTATGTGAGCCCGAAAAGCGGGCGGGCGGTTTCCGCCGAGGCGGCGGGCGAATGGGCCGATCGGTTGCTGCCGCTGCCGCCGGAATTGCTGGGGGCGGGGACGGGCGCGCCGGGCAATGTGGCCGATGGCTTGCGCACGACCGGCTATTTCCTCACCCATCGGCTGGCGGCAAGCCACGGCAACCGCCCGCTGCCGGAGGCGCGGGCGCGGCTGGTGGACCGGCTGGCCGGCTGGGGCGGGTAATCAGGCCAGCAGGCGGCGGGCAATCACCTGGGCCTGGATCTCGGCGGCGCCTTCGAAGATGTTGAGGATGCGCGCATCGCACAGGATGCGGCTGATCTGGTATTCGAGCGCGAAGCCGTTGCCGCCGTGGATCTGCAGCGCATTGTCGGCGGCGGCCCAGGCGACGCGGGCGCCGAGCAGTTTGGCCATGCCCGCTTCGAGGTCGCAGCGGCGGTCGTGGTCCTTCTCCCAGGCGGCGAAATAGGTGAGCTGGCGCGCCACCATGATTTCCACCGCCATCATCGCCAGCTTGTCGGCGACGCGGGGGAATTCGATCAGCGCCTTGCCGAACTGCTTGCGCTCGAGCGCGTATTGCATGCCCACTTCCAGCGCGTTCTGCGCCACGCCAATGGCGCGCGCGGCGGTCTGGATGCGGGCGGCCTCGAAGGTCTGCATCAGCTGCTTGAAGCCCTGCCCGGTGGTGCCGCCGAGCAGGTTTTCGCCCGCCACG
>JALWJU010000606.1 GCA_026997055.1 Paracoccaceae bacterium
CGGTACGCCGGCCCACCAGCGGCGCGCAGGAGATCACCGCGAGGCGCGCCTCTTCCTCGGGCCGGATGATCTCCAGCTCCAGCCCCGTCTCGCGCGCCACCAGCCCCATGAAATCCCGCCCGTTCAGCGCCCGTCGGCAGGCCTCGGTCGCCACCAGGCGCATGTTCTTCACCCGATGGCGCTGCAGCTTGCGCTTGCAGATGCGCAGGGCCTGGATGGTGCGGCTGATCGAGGCGCGGCTGAGGCGGCCCGAGCTTTCCAGCCCCTGGCCCAGCTGCACCGACTTGGAAAAGCTGTCCACGACCGCGAACTGACCGCCCGCGGGACGGGCGATCAGCATCCGGCAACTATTGGTGCCGAGATCCAGCGCCGCATAGAGCGGCCCCGGTTCCTTGTGGTCAGGCGCGGGTGGCTCAACCGCTTTCGGGAACGCGCCCGCACCATCGGGACGCCTGGGCGCCATGACGCCCTCCATGTTTCGAGTTACCTCCAAGGTAGGGCCGAAAGGCGCCGGTGGCAATCCCCGCTCATCTCTTTGTTGAAAACAATTCATCGCCCCGCCGGTAGCGCCGCGCCGTTTTTGTGCGTAAATCGGCAAGGAAGTCGTTTGCACCGGCGCAAGGGTCGAAATCTGTCCGCGCCCGGCGCCGGAGCGCGCGTATGAGAGGAGCGTGAGAGGAGCCATCATGCCTGACGTGACCATCGTCTTCTGGCGCGACATCCCCGCCCAGGTGATCGTCGGCAAGGGGCGCCGGGCGGCCAAGCAGCCGCTTTCGGAGCGTTTCGAGCAGGCCATCGACCGGGCGGCGATGAAGGTGGGCGCCTCTGGCAGCGATGCCTATCTGGCCGAATGGCGCCGTGCCCCCGCCGGCACGCGCGAGGGCGAAGCAGGCGAAATCGCCGCCGCCGAGGCCGCCCGGCTGGAGGCGGAATACGACCCCGCCCGACTCCGGGCGCTGATCGCAAACGACGGCTGGGACAGGGGGTGAGCGCCCCGCGCCGGCCACATTCCGGGAGGCAGCCATGGCGCTGTTGCATTTCAGGGGCCGGCACGGCCCGCAAGAGACGACAAACCCCGAGATCGAGGCCTTTCTCGCCGGCTATTCGATCGAGGTGATGCCGCGCACCGCGGCGAAGGTGGATGATTTTCGCACCCTCCTGCCCGAAGGCACGCGGGTCTATATCGCCCATATCGCCGGCACCCCGATCGAGGATATGGTCGCCACCGCAGCGCGGCTGAGGGCCGAGGGCTTCGAGCCCGTGCCCCATTTTCCGGCCCGAATCATCGACAGCCGCGCCACGCTGGCCGACTGGATCGACCGCTACCGGGCCGAGGCCGGCATCCGCGCGGCGCTGGTGCTGGCGGGCGGTGTTGCAAATCCGGTCGGAGACTTTGCAAACTCCATGCAGTTGCTCGATACCGGCCTGTTCGACAAGGCCGGCATCAGTCGCATCCACATCGCCGGCCACCCGGAGGGCAACCGCGACATCGACCCGGACGACAGCATGAAGAACGCTACAGAAGCCCTTCTGTGGAAACAGAAATATGCCGAGAGTACCGGCGCGCAAATGGCCATCGTCACCCAGTTCGCCTTCGCGGCCGCGCCGATCATCTCCTGGGCCGAGGGCCTTGCGCGGCAGGGCATCCGGCTGCCGGTGCATATCGGCATGGCCGGACCTGCAAAGCTGCAAACCCTGATCAAATTCGCCATCGCCTGCGGCGTCGGCCCCTCGCTCGAGGTGCTGCGAAAGCGCGCCAGGGACGTCACCCGCCTGCTCACCCCCTACGAGCCCACCGAAATGGTCGCCGAACTGGCCGCGCACAAGGCCCGCCAGCCGGATTTCGCCATCGAAAGGGCCCATCTCTTCCCGCTCGGGGGCATCAAGGCCTCCGCCAGCTGGGCGCAAACCCATGGCGGCGCCGCCACCCGCCCCGCTAGCCCGCCTGAACCGCCTGCATGAAGGAGCAGACATGACCCGAACCATCCTCGAATCCGCCACGAAAAGCGTCACCATCGGCTTTGACGAGCCCTTCTGCGTGATCGGCGAGCGCATCAACCCGACCGGGCGCAAGCTGCTCGCAGCCCAGCTCGAGGCG
>JALWJU010000607.1:0-474 GCA_026997055.1 Paracoccaceae bacterium
GTCTATATCGGCCTCAACATGGTCGCCGATATCGTGTCGATCCTCGCCAATCCGCGCCTGAGGCACCCGAAATGATGCGCATCCCCCCCGCCGCCGCGATCGGCCTGTTCTTCACCGGGCTGTATTTCTTCACCGCCATTTTCGCGCCCTGGATAGCACCCTACGGCATGACCGAGATCGTCGGCGATGTCTGGGAGCCGGCTTCGCGCGACCACTGGCTGGGCACCGATTCGATCGGCCGCGATCTGCTGACCCGGATGATCTATGGCGGGCGCACGACGATCTTCATCGCCACCGCCGCCACCGCGATCAGCTTCGTGACCGGCGCCATCCTCGGCTTCACCGCCGCGGTGATCGGCGGCTGGGTGGACCAGATCCTGAGCCGTTTCGTCGATCTGATCATGTCGATCCCGACGCTGATCTTCGCCCTCGTGGTGCTCTCGGTCATGCCGGTCAATACGCTGACCCTGCTCC
>JALWJU010000607.1:484-2098 GCA_026997055.1 Paracoccaceae bacterium
ACCCGCGTCTATCGCCTCAGCCGCGCCGTGGCGGTGGATATCAACGTGATGGATTACGTCGAGGCCGCCCGCCTGCGCGGCGAGGGGCGCGGCTGGGTGATCTTTCGCGAGATCCTGCCCAATGCGCTCAGCCCGCTGGTCGCGGAAATGGGGATGCGCTTCATCTTCATGGTGCTGTTCGTCTCCACGCTCAGCTTCCTCGGCCTGGGCGTGCAGCCGCCCGAGGCCGACTGGGGCGGCATCGTCAAGGAAAACAAGGACGGGATCATCTACGGCATCCCGGCAGCCCTGGTGCCGGCCGTGGCCATCGCCACGCTGGCGATCTCGGTCAATCTCGTGGCCGACTGGATCCTGACCCGCACCGCCAGCCTGAAAGGAGGCCGCGGATGAGCGCACCACTTCTCGATGTCCGCCGCCTCACGATCGGCGCCACCATCTATCCGCCCGGCGAAAAGCCCCGCGATATCGAGATCGTGCACGGGGTCGATTTCAGCCTCGAAAAGGGCAAGGTGCTGGGGCTGATCGGCGAGAGCGGAGCGGGCAAGTCCACCATCGGGCTTGCGACCATGGCCTATGGGCGCGGCGGCGTGCGGATCACCGGCGGCGAAGTCTGGGTCAACGGGCGCGACATCCTGAAAAGCCCGGTCAGCGATCTGCGCAAGCTGCGCGGGGGCGAGGTTACCTATGTCTCGCAATCGGCCGCCGCCTCGTTCAACCCTGCAAAAAGGATCATGGATCAGGTGGTGGAGGCGGCCGTGCGCCACGGCAAGTTCTCCCGCCGCGCGGCCGAGGCGCGCGCGGTCGAGCTTTTCCGCGCGCTGGGTCTGCCGGAGCCGGAGCGGATCGGGTCGCGCTATCCGCATCAGGTCTCGGGCGGCCAGTTGCAGCGCTGCATGACCGCGCTGGCGCTCTGCCCGGAGCCCGACCTCGTGGTGTTCGACGAGCCCACCACGGCGCTCGATGTCACCACCCAGATCGACGTGCTCATGGCGATCAAGGAAGCGATCCGCCAGACCGGCGTCGCCGCGCTCTACATCACCCATGACCTCGCGGTGGTGGCGCAGGTATCCGATGACATCATGGTGCTGAAGATGGGCGAGATGGTCGAATACGGCCCCACGGATCAGATCATCAACCGCCCGCGCGAGGACTACACCCGCGCGCTGGTCTCGGTGCGCTCGATCACCCATGAGGAAAAGCCGCCGGCGGGCGCGCCGGTGCTCAGGGCCGAGAACATCACCGCGCGCTACAAGGGCACGGGCTTCGACGTGCTGCACGATGTGAGCGTGGCGCTGCACCCCGGCCAGACGCTGGCGATCGTCGGCGAATCCGGCTCGGGCAAGTCCACGCTGGCGCGCGTCATCACCGGGCTTCTGCCGCCGCGCGCGGGTGCGATCACCTTTGCCGGTCGCGCCCTCGCGCCGGACCTCGCAAGCCGCTCGCGCGAGGACCTGCGCGAGCTTCAGATGATCTACCAGATGGCCGACACGGCGATGAATCCGCGCCAGACCGTGGGCACCATCATCGGCCGGCCGCTGGAATTCTACTTCGGCCTCAGCGGAGAGGAGAAACGCAAGCGCGTCAAGGAGTTGCTGGACGAAATCGAGATGGGCG
>JALWJU010000608.1 GCA_026997055.1 Paracoccaceae bacterium
TCTCTATCAGCAGGAGCTCGCCACCTTCGAGGAGGACCGGGTCTACGACCAGCGGGATGCCGCCGGCTTCATCCGGCTCAACGCCCTGCGCCTTCGGGTGCGCGCCCGCAGCCAGCGCAACTGCCCCTGAGGGCCAGCCGCAACTCCGGCCCATGGCCCGCCGCAGCCACAGCCGCCCGCGCGCGCTCCCGCCACGGCCGCCGCCGCCCGGCTACCGTACCGCCTGGGAAGACGACCGGCTGAACCCGAACCGGGGCCCGCGCGGCCAGGAGAACGGCAGCCGGATGGACCTGATCTGGTCGCAAACCACGCCGCGGCGCCTGTATGACGCCCATACCGGGCGCGATGTCACCAGCCTGTTCCCCCGCCTTCGCTACCCGGACCTGCCAACCGGGGCGCAGATCCGCCAGGCCCTTCCGAGCGCCTCCGGCGCCGCTTCCTCGGCCACGGTAACGAGCAGCTCCGCGGCTCCGACCGTGCGCCGCTCCGAGCCTGCCGGCACCCCGCCCTCCGCCGCTGCCGCCTCCTACCGCTTCGTGCAGGTGGCGATGTTTGCCGTGCCGGCCAATGCCCGCAACACGGTGCGAAAATTGCAGCAGATGGGCCTGCCGGTAAGAATTGGCAAGCTGACGCGCAACGGAAGACAGCTGCAGATCGTCGCCGCCGGCCCCTTCAGCCGCCAGAGCGAACTGACCGCCGCCCTGGCCAAGGTGCGCGCGGCCGGCTTCTCCGACGCCTATCTGCGCAACTGACAGCTGACCCGGCCGCCGGGGCATGGCAGCGCCCCGCCTCTTCCTCTTGCTGCAAATATCCCCGCCGGAGGCACCGATTTTTCTGCGAAAAATCGTCCCCCGCCAGCCTCCCCGCCGCGCTATTCGGTGCAAATCCCCTGCAGGGATACCCAGTCGCCATCGCTGATCGGCAGCCGGGTGGCGGAGAGCGGCACCGGGTCGGCCTCTATCAGCGCCAGCCTGCTCTCCTGCGTGTCATCCAGCGCATGGGCATAGGGGCTTGCAGACAGGCCGGCAGCCTCGAAACGCGCCAGCAGCGCCTCCGCGGGCAGGGGCGGCGGGGGGGCAAGCAGGGCCGCTTCGCCATAGCGCGCCAGCACCGCGTCATCCATCTCGCCGGTGGTCAGCAGCTTCAGCGTGGCAAACAGCCCGGCGCTTTCGAGCAGGGCCAGGAGCGGGTCGCGGCGGCGGGCCCGTTCGTCTTCGGCCAGGATGAAGCCGGCGGCCACAAGGGGGTCGTCGTTCTCCTCGATCACCTGTCGCGCCAGCAGTACCAGCCGCCCGGGCAGGTGCAGGGCCGGGCGTGGCAGGTCGGTGAGGATCTGCAGACGCGGCGCCTCCGCGCCCAGGAGCGCCCGACCGAAGCGGTCCAGCGCCGCCACGCCCAGGGGCTCGCGGCAGGGGCGTCCGGCCAGCCGTCGGACACTGATCGCCGCCCGTTCGCCCAGTTCCGCCCGGACCGCCTCCGGCACCACCTTCGCCGTATAGGAGACCAGCGCCCCGGGCAGCCAGAACACCCCCCCGGCGGCCAGCAGCGCAAACAGTCCGCCCCCCAGCACATGGCGCAGCCGGCCCCGGTGCGGACGGCGTCTTTCGATCGCCGCCCGCAGCTTTTCCAGCGCGTCGATCAGGGCGTCGTCCTCGATTTCCAGCTCTTCGCTGCTGTCGGCGCCGGGGGTGAAGAGGGCAGGGCGCTTTCCCGGATTCGTCCGCTCGATGGCCGGCAGCGACCAGTGCGCCAGCGCCGTGCCGGTGGCATCCGAGATGGTCAGCGTCGCCTCGCCCAGCGACAAGATCACGTCGCGCCGTTGCGCCGCGCTGTCCGCGCGCCAGAGGCCGGGGGCTTCCAGCCGCTCGTATTGCTTCAGGGCGGTCATGCGCTGCTCGGGCCTGCTCGGTTCCCGTTTGCCCGAGGATAGCGCAAAGCGCCGGCGCGGGCGAGGCAAAAGTTTGCCGGCGCTTCTGCCGGGACTTTTCGGGAAAGGTCCCGCCCCCCGGGCCTCAGAGATTGCGGGCGATTTCGCGCAGGGCGAATTTCTGGATCTTGCCGGTGGAGGTCTTGGGAAGCTCCTGGAACACCACCTTCT
>JALWJU010000609.1 GCA_026997055.1 Paracoccaceae bacterium
GGGCGTAGCTGCCGGGGCGGATCATCGGCAGCGGGCGCGCGGGCAGGTTCTCGTAGATGCGCTCCATCGCCTGGCGCCAGATTTCCGCCGGCAGGCCGCCGCCGGTGACGCCCTTGAGGGGGCGGTTGTCGTCATATCCCATCCACACCCCGGCGACGTAATCGGCGGTGAAGCCGACGAACCAGGCATCGCGCGCGCCCTGGGTGGTGCCGGTCTTGCCGGCGGCCTCTATGCCTTCCATGCGGGCGCGCTTGCCGGTGCCTTCCTCGATCACCCGGTTCATCATGTAGATCAGTTGTTCGGCGGCCCGCGGGCTGATGACCCGCTCGCCGATGCCCCCCTCCTGGGTCATCAGCGGCACCTCGTCGCCCTGCAGGCGCAGCTCCAGAAGCCCGTAGGGGGTGACCGATGAGCCGCCGTTGAGGATGCCGGCATAGGCGCCGGTCATCTCGATCAGGGTGCTTTCCGAGGCGCCGAGCGCGAGGGCCGGGCCGAGCGCCAGATCCGAGCGCAGGCCGAATTGTGCGGCCACGGTGCGGACATTTTCGCGCCCGACGGTTTCGGAGAGCTTGACGGCCGGGATGTTGAGGCTCTTCATCAGGGCTTCGGTCAGCGAGACGCGGCCGTAGAATTCGCCGGTATAATTGCGCGGGCACCACTGGCCCGAGCCGGGGATGTCGATGCAATAGGGCTCGTCCACGATCGGGTCGTTATAGGCCCAGCCCAGGTCGAGGGCGGCGGCATAGACGAAGGGCTTGAAGGCCGAGCCGGTCTGGCGCTCGGCCTGGATGGCGCGGTTGAAGGCGCCCGAGGCGCGCACGTCGCGTCCGCCGACCATGGCGCGCACCGCTCCGTCGGCGGACATGATGATGATCGCCGCCTGAGCCTCGCTGCCCTCGCTGACCCTGTTTTCGAAGACCCAGGTCAGCGCGTCTTCGGCAGCCTGCTGGATGCGCTGGTCGAGCGTGGTGCGGATGATCACGTCTTCGGTGGTGTCGCGGGTGAGGAAATCCGGTCCCGAGGCCATGATCCAGTCGGCGAAATAGCCGCCCGTCCGCGCCTGGGCTGCCGGGCTGAGGGTGGCCGGGCTGGCCCATGCGGCCTGGGCCTGGGCCTCGGTGAGGTAGCCCTGGTCGCGCATCAGCCGGATCACCGTGGCGGCACGCGCCTGGCTGCGCTCGAGGTTGTTGGTGGGTGCGTAGCGCGAGGGGGCGGTCAGCGCCCCGGCGAGCATCGCGGCTTCGGCCGGGCTGAGGTCGGCGGCGGATTTGGCGAAGTAGCGCCGGCTGGCGGCTTCGAACCCGTAGGCGCCGGCGCCGAGGAAGGCGCGGTTGAGGTAGATGGTCAGGATCTCGTCCTTGCTGAAGCGCGCCTCCAGCGCCAGGGCAAAGGCCGCTTCCCGTGCCTTGCGCCATAGCGATGAGCGGCGGCACTCCTGCTCATAGGCGCGTTCGCTCTCCCAGCGGTTCGGGTCGAAGGGCTGGCCCATGCAGACCAGCTTGGCCACCTGCTGAGTGAGCGTCGAGCCGCCATTTCCCGAAAGCGGGCTGCGTCCTTCGCTGATATTGATGCGCATGGCGCCGACGATGCCGCGCGGCGAGACGCCGAAATGGCGGTAGAAGCGCCTGTCCTCGGTGGCGATGAAGGCGTTTTTCAGATGCGGCGAGACGCTGTCCGGGGTGATGATGCCGCCGAACTGCTCGCCGCGCCAGGCGAAGACCTTGCCGTGGCGGTCGAGCATGGTCACCGAGCCGCGCGCGCGCCCATCGACCATGGCCGAGAGCGGGGGCATGTTTGCGGCATAGTAGATCACCGCCAGGGCCACCACCGCCGCCACGGCTACGCTCGCGCCCAGCGTCAGGCGCCAGGCCAGGCGGAAAAGCCAGCGGATCAGCGCCAGCGGCCAGGCGATCAGGCGCGGCAGGCGGCGCCGGCTGCGTGCGGCGCGGGGCTTGCGCGCGGGTTTTTTCGGCTTTCGCGGTTTTTGCTGGCCCTGCGATTTGCGGGGGGGGATTGCGGCATTGCGCGGCCTGGGGGAGGTTGCCGGATAGCGCCTGTCGGCTACCAGAGGCGGGCGTTTCCTGCCTGA
>JALWJU010000610.1 GCA_026997055.1 Paracoccaceae bacterium
CGGGAGACGTGATCCTGTCCATCGACGGGCAGGAAGTCGCCACCTTCGAGCAGATGCGCGAGATCGTCGGTGCCAGCGAAGGCCGGGCCCTGGCGCTGAAAGTGTGGCGCGAGGGCGAGGTGCTGGACTTCACCCTGGTGCCGCGCAAGGTGGACCTGCCGCTGGCGGGGGGCGGTTTCGAAACCCGCTGGCTGATCGGCATCACCGCCCGTTTCCTGTTCGAGCCCGCCACTCGCCGCCTCGGCCCGCTCGAGGCGCTGCAGGCGGGTATCGGCCAGACCGCCTATATCATTACCGCCAGCATCTCCGGGCTCTACCACATGATCGCCGGCAATATCTCCAGCTGCAACCTGCGCGGTCCCATCGGCATCGCAGAAACCTCCGGGCAGGCGGCCTCCCAGGGCCTGCCCGACTTCATCTGGTTCATCGCGGTCCTGTCCACGGCGGTGGGCTTTCTCAATCTTTTTCCCATCCCCATTCTCGATGGCGGCCACCTCGCCTTCTTCGCCTATGAGGCGGTAACGGGCCGCAAGCCCAGCGACCGGGTGCTGAACATCCTGATGGCCATCGGCCTGGTGCTGGTCCTGGCCCTGATGGCATTCGGCCTGACCAACGACCTGCGCTGTCCGTAAGGCATACCCGATTTTCGGCGAAACATGGCTGGCCGGCGCAGCAGAGAATTCCGCCGGCGCAGCACTTGCCCAAATATTGCCGCATTTCGGATATGCTCCTGCCATCAAGCCCTGCGAAACCCGACGGGCAAGGCAAGTCAGGAACAGCTCACATGCAGCATATTCAGCAAGGTTTTCGCGGCTTCACGCTCCTGGTGGATCTGAACTGGGATCGTCTTCTCTATGTCGGTGCCATCGGACTCGCCCTGGGCCTGGGTGCCTATCTGGGCTCGCCCGGGCTCTGAGCCCGGGGCCGCGCGGCCGGTCCCCCCGGGCCTCTCGGCCGCCTCTGCCGGCGGTGTCCGCCCCGCTTTCGGCTCGTCCTCCACCCCCGGCAGCCGGGTCCCGCCTGACCGGGACGCAGACCCGCCGGATCGCGAGGGTGGGATTAATGGGTCCTGAGCCTAAATCGTCACCTCGACACCGGGCAGCTTCAGCGCCTTGATCAGGTCGCGCAGTTCCTGGCGGGCGGCGACGTTGGAGAGGTTCATCTGCCCGACCACGCCCACGTCGCGCAGGTCGAGCAGGGTGAGGCCGCGCGGGAACAGTTCGCGGAAGATGACACGCTCGTGAAAGCCCGGGGCCACGCGAAAGCCGATCCGTTTGGCGAGATCGTCGAGCGCGCGGCCCATCTTCTCCTTGTTGATCATGCGCTGGGCGCCGAGGCGGTTGCGCAGCACCACCCAGTCGATCGGGCTGAGGCCGGCGCGGGCGCGCAGCTGGCGGGCGTTCCAGACCATTTCGCTGTAGACCGAGGGGCCGGTGACCTTGCCGGTGGTCGGGTCGATATGGGCGAGCAGGTCGAAATCGACGAAGGAGTCGTTGAGCGGGGTCACCAGGGTGTCGGCCAGCGAATGGGCGACCTGGCTCAGGCGCGTATGCGAGCCGGGGCAGTCGATGACGATGAATTCGCTGTCGCCCTCCATGCCGGCCACCGCCATGGACAGGCGCCGGTCGTAAGGGTTTTCGCCGGGCTCGAGCTTGCCGCGGTCGATCTCGGGCAGGTCGCGATAGGCGGGGGTGGGCAGGTCCACCCCTTCGCGTTCGAGCGTCACCTTGCGGTTTTCGATGAAGCGGCCGAAGCTGCGCTGGCGCAGGTCGAGGTCGAGCACGCTGGTCTTGTGCCCCATCCGTGCCAGCGCGGTGGCGATGTGGATGGCGATGGTGGATTTTCCCGCTCCGCCCTTTTCGTTTCCGACGACGATGATATGCGCCATGGCCTGACCCCGATACCGTTTGGCCGCCTGGTGAGGCGCGGCCTTTGCAGCCACTATATGTTGTGTCGCCGGCCAAGAAAAGCGGGCAATCTTCCCCGCTTACCCTTCTGCCGGCTGGCCGAACAGGGTGATGGCGGCGGCGAGCAGGCACATCAGGGCGAAGAAGGCGGCATGGGCGCGCTGGCCCCTTGCGCGGGC
>JALWJU010000611.1 GCA_026997055.1 Paracoccaceae bacterium
GCCCGAGTTCAACGTCACCGTGAACATGCCCGAAGGCACCGCCCTGCCGGTCACCGCCAACGTGGCGCAGCAACTGGCCGCGCAGCTGCGCACCATCCCCGAGGTCACCGCCACCCAGAGCTATGTAGGCACGGCGAGCCCGTTCAACTTCAACGGCCTCGTGCGCCATTCCTACCTGCGGCAGATGCCCTGGCAAGGCGATATCCAGGTGCAGCTGGTGCATCGCAGCAAGCGCGAAAAGACCTCGGCCGAGCTTGCCGCCGAAGCGCGCGAGCTGCTCACGCCCCTGGCGCGCGAACTGGGCGCGCGAATCGAGGTGGTCGAGATGCCGCCGGGGCCGCCGGTGCTGCAGACCATGGTCGCCGAGATCTACGGGCCGGACCCGGAGACCCGCCGCCAGGTGGCGCGCGACATGGTGGCGCTGTTCGAGCGGGCCGAGACCATCGTGGACGTGGACTCCTTCCTCGAGGAGCCGCATGAGGCCTGGCGCTTCGTGGTCAACCGCGACAAGGCCTCGCGCCGCGGCGTCTCGGTCGAGACCATCAACCGGCAGCTGGAAATGGCCATGGGCGGCTACAAGCTGGGCGACGTGAAGAGCGAGCGTAGCCTCGAGCCCAAGTTCATCTACCTGCAGATGCCGCTTGCCGTGCGCGGCGACCTGGGCCGGCTCGGCCAGCTTCCGGTGCCCAGCGCCTCCGGGGCGATGATCCCGCTCGCCGAGCTTGGCCATTTCGAGCGCTTCACGGTGGACGCGCCGGTCTATCACAAGGACCTGCGGGCGGTGGAATACGTCACCGGCGAGGTCGCCGGCCGCCTGGGCGCACCGATCTACGGCATCCTCGAGATGGAAAGGCTGCTCGACGATTACGTGGCGCCCGACGGCGTGCGGGTCGAGACCAATTACACCGGCCCGCCCGCCGACAGCCTCAAGAGCGCGCTGGAATGGACCGGCGAATGGACCGTGACCTACGAGACCTTCCGCGACATGGGGCTGGCCTTCGCCGCGGCGCTGATCCTGATCTATATCCTCGTGGTCTGGGAATTCGGCAATTTCACCATGCCGGCGATCATCATGTTCCCGATCCCGCTGACGCTGATCGGCATCGTGCCCGGCCACTGGCTGTTTGGCGCCTCCTTCACCGCCACCTCGATGATCGGCTTCATCGCGCTCGCGGGCATCATCGTGCGCAACTCGATCCTGCTGGTGGATTTCAGCCGCCACGCGGTCGAGGGCGGGATGCGGGTGCAGGATGCGGTGGTCTATTCCTGCCAGACCCGGACCCGGCCGATCATCATCACCGCGCTGGCGCTGGTGGCGGGAAGCTCGGTGATCCTGTCGGACCCGATCTTCCAGGGCATGGCGATCTCGCTGATGTTCGGCGGGCTGGTTTCGACGATCCTGACCCTGATCGTGATCCCGCTGGGCTGCGTGAGCTTCCGCAAGTCGCTGGTGGCGGGCACGGATATCGAGCTTTCCGAGGACGCCCCCGGGGCGGGAGAAGCCCTGGCCGAGGCCCAAAGGGCGCGGCGGCGACCGATCGGCGACGTGATCGCCTCCTTGATCGTCCATCTCGCCGGCGTGATCGGTACGCTCCTGACCCTGGCCTGGAAACTGCTGGTCTGGCTGGTGGGCAGGATCGCCGGGCTGTTTGCGCGGCGCGGTGGCGGGGATGACGGGCCGGGGGGCTCGGCTCCCGCCTCCAGCGGCCCCGCGCCTGCCCCGGCTCCGGTTGCGCCGAAGCCCGTGGCAGCGCCCAAACCGGCACCTGCTCCGAAACCGGCACCCACGCCGAAGCCCGTAGCAGCGCCCAAACCGGCACCCGCGCCCAAGCCCGCTCCGGCACCCAAACCTGCGCGCGCACGGAAATCGGCCCCCAAGCCGGCACCGGCACCGAAGCCGAAAGCCGCACCGAAGCCCAAGGCCGCAGAAAAACCGGCCAGCAAGCCCAGGACCGCCGCCGCGCCGAAGCCGAAAGCACCGGCAAAGCCCAAGCCTGCCGCCACCTCCAGGCCCAAGACCGCCGCCAGAGGCCGGAGCGGGCGCCGGGGGATCCGGATCAGCGACGACCTGCTCGGGCCGAAGG
>JALWJU010000612.1 GCA_026997055.1 Paracoccaceae bacterium
CCGGGATTGCTGGAGGCCGGGATTGCTGGAGGCCGGGATTGCTGGAGGAAACCTGACTGAAGTGAGACGCTCCCGCCATATCCGCGCCCTTGCGCCCGTCGCGGGGCTGGCGATGCTCGCCGTGCTGACGGGCTGCGCCTATATGGCCCTGAGCCCCGTGGACCTGACCCGCTGGCAGCAGGAAGGCGCCGGGCGCTGGACGGTGCGTGGCACGGATACCGGCAATGACAGCGTGGTGCAGAGCGAAAACGCCAATCCGGGCCTGTTCTTCGACCCGGACGACAGCGGCGGCGGGCGGCTCTACCGGGTCAAGATCCGGGTGGATGACGGCTCGGACGACGATTTCATCGGTTTCGTGCTGGGCTACCAGGCGGGAGAGCTGACCGGCGAACCGGCCGACGAAGCCGCTGCCGGGGCGATCGGGGCGCGCCCGGACTTCCTGCTGATCGACTGGAAACGCGCCGATCAGGATTACATGGATCTCGGCATGGCCCGGGCCGGGCTGGCGCTGTCGCGGGTCACGGCGCCCTTGCGCGAATCGCCGGGCGCCTGGGCGCACGATCCCGCCGACGGGGTGCGCGAGCTTGCCCGCGCCGAAACCCTGGGGCGCAGCGGCTGGGAGCCCGGGCGCGACTACCTGTTCGAGATCCGCTACACTTCCCGCAGCCTGACGGTCAGCGTGGACGGGATCGAGGAGATACGCTACCGCACGGAAACCGGCACCCTGCCCGAAGGCGGCTTCGGCTTCTACAATTACTCCCAGCCCGCGGTCACCTATTCGGGCGTGGCCGCGCAGCGGCTTTCGCTCCTGCCCTGGTGGGCGCTCGCCCTGCTGCTGCTCGCCGCCCTGCTGCTCGCCGCTACCGCCGCGCGCCGCGCCGCGCGTCGCCGGCAGAAAAGCGGCGACGGCACTGGCAGCGCGGACAGCACAGGCAACGCGGACGGCACGCGGCCCTGATCAGCGGCGGAAGGTCTCCAGATACAGGCGCGCATCGCAGACGCTGCCGTCATGGGTGCCCACCCAGATATCCATCCAGCCATTGGAGGGGCGCGTCAGCAGGATGGTGGCATCCAGATTGCCGGCATCGTCGTCGTCATAATACCAGTTCGCCGCGCCGGTATTGATCAGCAGGATCGAATCGCATTCGCTGCGCACGGTGAAGCGGATCTTGTAGCGGCCCATTCCGTGCAGCTTGATCGAGAAATCCGGCGCCCGGGTCACATAGCCCCGCCCCCGGTCCGATCCGAATCGGATGCCGCAGCCGGTAATCGACTGATCGCCGCCGGCGCGCACATCCACATATTGACCGCCCAGAAGATCGGCGCCGCTCAGTTCGTAAGTGGCTCCGTAGAGGTTGTAATCGGGGCAGGCCGAGGCAGCGGTTCCAAAGGCAAGCGCGGCCAGGGCCGCCAGAACAAACCGAATCTTCATGATACCCTCCTGAAATGAAATGCGCTGCAAACTAGGCCGACGATGCACCGACTTCAAGCACAGTCGCACAGGCCGGAATATCCGGGCTTTCGCGGCCCGCCGGCAGGAGGGGTCTTCCGGCAAGCCCGGAGCTCGCGCAGGTGCCGGAGCGCGGACACGGGCGGAACCGCCCGCCCCACCGGCCGCCGTGGCGTGAGATTGCGGCTTTCCGCCGGCCCGGCTCAGCCGTCGCGCAGCGCCTGAAGGGCGGCGCCGATCCGGGCGCGGGTCTCGGCGGGCTGGGCGGCGATGGCCTTGCGCAGGGCCGCAAGCTCGGCACGCCGGGCGTGAAGCTGGTCCACCAGCGACAGCACCAGCGCGAGCGCCTCCGTATCGAGCCCGAACTGATCGGAAAGCTCGCATGCCAGGCGCAGCCGCGCCAGGTCGATCCCCTGAAAGCCCGGCTCGGGCGCCCGCCGGATCGGCAGCACGATCTCGGCCTCCATGAAGCGCACCAGCCGCGCCCCGGTCAGCCCCGGCACCAGCGCGACCACCTCTTTTTCGGTATAGATCCGACTCATGACTTCATCCCCCTGCGCGGATCGAAATCACCGCCGTGAGCCGCGCGCCATTTCTCCATGCATTGCTCCAGATCCGGGTCGATCCTGGGCGGCAGCACGATCCTGAGCTCCACCAGCTGGTCGCCGCGCTTGCCGCCGCGCCCCATCACGCCCTTGCCCTTCATCCTGAGCACCTTGCCGCTGGAGGCGCCCTTGGGGATGCGCATCTTCACCGGGCCGGTGATGGTGGGCACTTCGACCCTGGCGCCCAGCACCGCTTCATCGAGGCCGATCGGCAGGGTGATGCGGATATCGTCGCCCTCGCGCTTGAAGGTCGGATGCTCGGCCACATGCACGGTGATCAGCGCATCGCCCGGCTGGCCCTTGCCGATCCCGGGCTCGCCCTTGCCGCGCAGACGCAGGGTCTGGCCGTCGCGGATGCCGCGGGGGATGGTCACCTCGAGCGTGTTGCCGTCGGGCAGGGTGATGCGCTTGGTCGCCCCCAGCACCGCATCCATGAACGGCACTTCGAGGCGGAAATGACGGTCGGCGCCGTGGGCGTGGAAATCGCCCGCGCCAAAGCCGCCGCCAAAGCCCTGCCCGGTGCCGCCCGCGCGCCCGCGCAGATATTCGTCGAAGAAGCTCGAGAGATCCTCGGCATTGTCAAAGCCGCGCGGGTCGAATCCCTGCCCGCCAAAGCCGCCGCCCTGGTAGGGATTGCCCTCGGCGCCGGCATATTGCTTGTAGAAGTGGTATTCCGGGCGCTCCTGGCCGGACGCGTCGATCTCGCCGCGGTCGAAGCGCGCGCGCTGCTCGGGGTCCTTGAGCAGGTCATAGGCCGCCGACGCCGCCTTGAAGCGCGCCTCGGCGCCGGGATCGTCCGGGTTCAGGTCCGGGTGGCTGGTCTTGACGATCTTGCGATAGGCCTTCTTGATCTCGGCATCGGTGGCCGATTTGGTCAGGCCCAGGGCTGCATATGGGTCACTGTTCATCGTCGCTCTCAAATCCTGTTCTTCGCCCCGCCGGACAGACCGGCGGCGTTATCCCAGATATTGGGAGCATCGGCGGCGATTTACAGGGGCAATCAGGGGCAAATACGAAAAAACCGCCCCGAGCCGGGGCGGTCCTGACGCTCCTGGGCGAAATCGCGGCCTATTCGTCTTCCATTGCCTCCAGGGCCTGCTCCAGCTCCTCCTTCGTGACCTCCTTCGGCGTCACCTCGGCCAGTTCGAAGATGTAATCCACCACCTTTTCCTCGAACAGAGGCGCCTGGATCTGCTGGCGCACCTCGGCATTCTGCTGCACGAATTCAAAGAATTCGCGCTCCTGGCCCGGATATTTGCGCGCTTCGTTCATCACCGCCTGGGTCAACTCGCTGTCGCTTACCTCGATCTCGTTCTTCTGGCCAAGCTCGGCCAGCAGCAGGCCGAGGCGCACCCGGCGCTCGGCGAGGCGGCGGTGCTCCTCGGTGGGCTCGATCTCCGGGTGGTCGTGGCCCTGCTCCTCGGGATGCTCCTCGTGCCAGAGCTGGTGGGCGATCTGCTTCGCCTCGGCATCGACCAGGCTTTCGGGAAGCTCGAAGGCCACCTTCTCGTCGAGAATGTCGAGCAGCGCGCGCTTCATCACCGCGCGCGCGGCGCCGGCATATTCGCCACTCAGGCGCTCGCGGATCTGCTCCTTGAGCGCATCGAGGCTCTCGGCGCCGAATTTCTGCGCCAGTTCGTCGTTGATCTCGGCGGCGACGGGCTTCTTCACCGCCTTTACATTGCAGTCGAACACCGCTTCCTTGCCGGCCAGGTGCTCGGCGCCGTAATCCTCCGGGAAGGTCACCTCGACGGCGACCTCATCGCCCGCCTTGGCGCCGATCAGCCCGTCCTCGAAGCCGGGGATGAAGCTCCCGGAGCCCAGCACCAGCGGGAAGTCCTCGGCCGCGCCGCCCTCGAAGGGCTCGCCGTCCACCTTGCCCACGAAGTCGATCACCACCTGGTCGCCTTCCCTGGCCTTGGCGCCCTTCTTCCTGTCGGCGAATTCCTGGGCGGTCTCGGCGAGCTTTGCCAGCGCCTCGTCCACCTCCTTGTCGCCCGGCGTCACCTCGAGGCGCTCGAGCTTGATGCCCTTGAGATCGACCTCGGGGATGTCGGGCAGCTTTTCGTAGGTGACGGAGACTTCGAGATCGTCGCCGGGCTTCCAGTCCTCGTTGGTCACCTTGACCTCGGGGCGCAGGGCCGGGCGGTCGCCGCTTTCTTCGAGCTGGGCGCTGATGGCGCCGTCGATGCTCTCCTGCACCACTTCGCCCATGAGCTGGTCGCCGAAGCGCTTCTTGAGCATCGCCAGCGGCACCTTGCCCTTGCGAAAGCCCTTCATCTCGATATCGGGCTGGGCTTGCTTGAGCTTTTCATCCACCTTGGCTTCCAGATCGGCGGCGGCGACCACCAGCTTGTAGCCGCGCTTGAGGCCTTCGTTGAGGGTCTCGGTGACCTGCATGGTTTCATCCTTTTTCACGTCAGAAAGGGCCGGTCGCTGCCGCCCCGCAATTCAGCCGCCCTTCTATGAGGCGCCGGGGCCATGTGCAAGGCAAAATCCGCGTGATGCGGCGCGCGGGCCGGGGCGCGGCGGGCGCAGCCGGCTCCGGGGGCGTGCGTGCCGGGGCGTGCCGGGGCGCGCTGGTGCGGGTGGAGGGACTTGAACCCCCACGCCTTGCGGCGCCAGAACCTAAATCTGGTGCGTCTGCCAGTTCCGCCACACCCGCACGAGCCGCCCTATAGCAAAGCCGCTCGCACGACGCGAGGGGGCGGAGCGGAAAATCTGGCCATTAACCGAATTTTCGTCTAATCTTGGCAAAAACACGAGCAGTCACGAAACGAGGCAGACATGGCCCGACACATCCTGCGTGAAGCACCGCTTCGCACGCCTGCCATTGCGGTCGGCACGATCATCTACACTCTGGATGGCACCCTGCCGGTCGAATATCTCGCGCCAGGCGACCGCATCATCACCCGTGCCGGGATGCGCGTGCTGCGCGCAATCACGCGCCACGAAGGCGGGCTGCGCCTGCATTTCGACCGGCCGGAAGTGATATATGCCGACGGAATGGAAATCGCCGCCGCCTGAGAGCCCGAGCGGATCAGCCCCTGAAAGGGCCCGCCAAGGGGGCGGCTCCCGGCAATCCCTTCGCGCAGCGGATAAAGACCGCGCCTCCGGGCAAATGCCTGACGGTGGCCGGCCATGGCGGCACAAGCGCGCGGATGGCGGCGGGCATTGGATTTTGCGCATGAGTACCCATGGCCGCAGACACGAGGCGGGGCTGGATGCGCACATTCAGGCCCCCGAAAGCCCCGCGCCCTGCCGGTCAGGCCGCACCATCCTCTTCAGCGCATATCCGGTTCAGGCTTTGCATCGACATGTATCGTCGCAAGACGGCCCACTCGTCGCCCTGCACCGGAAGTGAGCCATCGGGCGCCGCGGATCTTCGGCGGGCCGGCGAACGGCGATATCCTCCGCACCTGTATCGAGCGCGCCCCGGGGCCGACGCTCAGCCCCGGCGACGTGGAGGGGGGGACCGCCTCGCCAGCCACAAGAGCCCGGCGCCTCGCACAGCCATCCGAAAGCCTGCCCGCGCTCCGGCCGGTGCCCCGATTTTTCGCAGAAAAATCGCCCGCCCGCCTCAGCGCGGCGCCATGCGGATGGCCCCGTCCAGGCGAATGACCCCGCCGTTGAGCATCGGGTTTTCGACGATATGGCGCACCAGCGCGGCAAATTCCGCCGGCTCCCCCAGCCGCGAGGGAAACGGCACCTGCGCGCCGAGGCTGTCCTGCACCTCCTGCGGCAGGCCCTCGAGCAGCGGGGTTCTGAACAGGCCCGGCGCGATCGTCGCCACCCGCACCCCGTCGCGAGCCAGATCGCGCGCCATGGGAAGGGTCATGCCGACGATCCCGCCTTTCGAGGCCGCATAGGCCACCTGTCCCACCTGCCCCTCATAGGCGGCGACGGAAGCGGTGTTGACGATCACCCCGCGTTCGCCATCGGCCCCGAGGGGCTCGGCCGCGACCATCCCCGCCGCGGCCTGGCTCGCGCAGTTGAAACTGCCGAGCAGGTTCACATGAATCACCTTCTCGAACAGCAGCGCGTCATGGGCCACGCCCTTGCTCACGGTTTTCGCCGCCGGGCCGATCCCGGCGCAATTCACCATCACCCGCTCCTGCCCATGCGCCGCGCGCAGGGTTCTGAAACCCGCCGCCACCGAGACCGGATCGGCCACATCCACCGGCGCGAAGGCCCCGTCGATCTCTTCGGCCAGCGCCTTGCCGCCTTCCTCGTTCAGGTCGAAAATCCCGACCCGTGCCCCCGCCGCCGCAAATCCACGCGCCACCGCGGCCCCGAGCCCGGATGCGCCGCCCGACACGACAATTGCGATATCCTTGCCGATTTCCATGCGAAGTCCTCCTGCCACATCCACGGAAGGTATGGCAGGCGGGCCTTTTTCATGCAACGCGCGCGTGACATGACGCCACGTCCCCGGGGCTTGCGCGGCCCGCTTCCTCTTGTCCGCCATTCGCGCGGGAGAGGCGGGGCGGCACTGCACCGATCTCTGCGAGCGATGACCGGCGACAGCCGCGTTTCACACCAGCAGCCTCCCGGGCCCGGTGCGCCCTGCCCCGGTCCGCGCTCACGCCTCGCCGTAGCCCCTGGGCACCGGCAGGTCGGGAAGCTCCTGCGCCCGTTTCTGAAGCGCGCGGCCGATCACCACCCGGCTCACCTCGGTGGTGCCATCGACGATGCGCAGCATCTGGGCGAGGTCGGTGAGCCGGTCGAGCCCGTATTGCCGCAAAAGCCCCGAGCCGCCGAGCACCTGGGTGCAGGTATTGG
This sequence comes from Paracoccaceae bacterium, assembly GCA_026997055.1. Classification (GTDB taxonomy): domain Bacteria; phylum Pseudomonadota; class Alphaproteobacteria; order Rhodobacterales; family Rhodobacteraceae; genus JAAEUB01. The sequence goes on from JALWJU010000612.1 coordinate 6,838, forward strand.
CGGCCTTGAGCGCCGCATCCGGCACGAAGCGCTTGGCATGCGCGGCCATCAGCGGGCCTTCCGGCGTGCCCAGCGCTGCGGCCGCGGCGCGGTAGAGGTGGCGCGATGCCTCGAGCTCGGTCGCCACCTCGCCCAGCATCCACTGGATGCCGTCGAGCTTCAGATTGGTGGTGGAAAACATCCTGCGGTTCTTCGCATAAGAGAGCGCCGTATCCAGCGCCGCCTGCATCAGCCCGCAGCAGCCCGAGGCGATGGAGACCCGGGCGATGTCGATCGCCATCAGCGCCCCCTGCAGCCCCTGGCCCACGGGCAGGATGATGTTTTCCTCGCTCACCGTAACCTCGTCCAGAAACATCTCCGCCAGCGGCAGGAAGTTGTAGCTGGGCGTCTCGTAAAGCGGGCCGAAGGAGAGCCCCGGCGTGTCTTTCGGAATGGCGATCATCGCCATGTCTCCATGGCCGGGCTGGTCCGAGGTCTTGACCACGGTGAGGTACACATCCGCCTCCCCCGCAAGGCTCACCCAGGCCTTCTTGCCGCTGATGGTCCAGGTGCCGTCGCCGTTGATCGTCGCGCGGCTGTACATGGTCACCGCATCCGAGCCCGATTGCGGCTCGGTCAGGGAGAAATTGGCGAGCTTCCTGCCCGCCGTCAGATCGCGCGCCCATTTCTCCTTGAAGGCGTCGGTTGCGTAGCCGCAGACCGCAAAGGTGCAGATATTGTGCATGCTGAGCGCAAAGGCATAGGCCCCGTCGCCCCGTCCCAGCTCTTCATAGACCCGGATGCCTTCGGCAAGCGGCAGGCCCTGCCCGCCCCATTCCTCGGGCGCATATAGCCCGGTGAGGCCGGCTGCCGCGGCCTTGTCGGATGCCTCGCGCGGCCATTTGCGCGCCGCGTTCCAGGCATCCACATTGGGCAGGATCACCGCGCGCGCATGTTCGCGGGCGGCTTCGAGGATGGTGTCGATCTTGGCGGCCATGGCTCTCCTCCTGACGGTCCGTGCATTTCCTGCACAGGAGTGTCAGCTTTGGCCGCCATTTTCAAACCCGCCGACACCCTCTGCCCGGTGACGCTGCGTCACCGGGCCCGGAACGCACGGAGCGCGAAGCACAGAGCGCGAAGCACGGAGCACGAAGCGCGGGCCGCGCCCGCTGCCGGCTGTCGCGAACTGCCGCTAGCTACTGATTCCAGTCGAACACGAAGGAGCTGCCATAGGGACCCCAATCCTGTGAGGTAACGCCATTGTTCTCCGAGCCCCAGTAGCTGTCGAGCCCCTGCAGGCGCAGCACCGTGACCGGGCCGGGTGTGCCGGCATCAATATAGCCCACATGCAGGGCGGCGGCGCAGATGCTGCTGTCGGCGGTATAGGGGTCCGAGCCCCAGACGGACTGGCGCGCCTCTTCGGGACTGCCCTGACAGGAGCATACCAAGCGGTCCACGCCCTCGGGCAGGGTGGTGCATTGGGGCGCCGAAGGCGCGGGGCTGCCGGCGCCGGTGGTGGGAAGGGGCGCCGGCGCCGGCGGCGCGCCAGCACCGGCAGCTTCGACCGAGAAGGACATGCCATAAGCCCCCCAGGAGCGGGTCGTGACCCCGTTTTCGGTACTGCCCCCATAGCTGCTCTGGCCCGGAAGGCCGGTCACCCGCACCACCCCGCCAAAGGACCCCACGGCCCCGGCATGGCGCGCTGCGGTGCAGATATTGCTGTCGGCCGTATAGGGGCCCGTACCCCAGACGCTGCCCGCAGGGGCATCCGGCGCGCAACCGCAAAGCTGCGTCTCCCCCTCGGCCGGGGCCGCCGAGCAGGCCGGCACATCATTCAGCCCCAGCGGCGCGGGAGCGCTCGGCGTGGGGGCAGGAGCGGGGACAACAGGCGTGGGGACAGGGCTGCTGCCCGAAGAAGGCGCGCCGCTATTGTCCCCTCCCAGGGCCAGAGCCGGCGCCGGCAACCCTGCCAGTATCAGAATCGTGGCCGATACGAGGAATGATCTTGAAAACATGATGTCCCCTCCCTGGGATCGAAATGAAATGCAGGTCGATGATCCAACAGCAATATGCCCCGGTCAAGTGTTCCGCAGCGTCCGTTCCGCGCCGCCCGCCCGCGCGGATCGCCCCGCGGCCGGCGCCGCCACCGATCTTTCTGCGAAAAATCGCCCCCCGCCGCCTCTTGATCCCTCCCCGGCCCGCACCTATATTCGAGATGTCCTTCGGGACTATGGGCATAAACGCGCTCGTAATAAGCGGATCGGACCCGGGGGCGGTACCCGGCGGCTCCACCAAATCCTTCGTTGGCGGATCATGGGGCCGAAACAGGATCGACGGACGTGTAAAGGAGTGGCCTTGCCCCGGTGAGATACCACCG
>JALWJU010000613.1 GCA_026997055.1 Paracoccaceae bacterium
TTCCACTCGGTCGGGGCGAGGATCGTGTAGGCCGCGACCCTGCCCTTCTCCGTACGCGCGGCATGGATCAGCCGCCCGCGGGCGGTCTCGACCGCGCCAAGGCCCGGCGCCGCCTGCAGGTCGCACGCCGAGCTGATCGCCTCGACCAGACCGGCGAGCTCCACCAGCCGCGCCACCAGCCGCGCCAGAAGCCCCGCGCCATGCTCCGCGACCACCCCGGCCACCAGCGGATGGGCATGGCGACGCGCCAGCGGCCCGGTCTCGCGCGCGCCGTCCCATTCGGGCCGGGCGGCGAAGCCCGGAACATCGAGCCGCGCCAGAAGCTCGGCGCGGGCCAGTTCGGGCAGGAAGGCCGGAGAGACCGCCCCGAGCCCGGCCCGCCCCCCGGCCAGTACCAGGCGCAGGAAGCGGGCCGGGAACGTATCGCTCGCCTCGAGCCAGTCCGCAAGTCCCCCCGTCGCCAGAAACGCTTCGGGCGCGCATCCGAGCACATGCTGGCGCAGATATTCGGCCAGCGCGGCGGCGGCATCCTCGCCGCGGCGCGCGGTTTCGACCAGCGCCATGATCGCGCCGACCGGCAGCGGCGCCTCATCGCCGACGCGCCAGCCCAGAACGATCCGCAACAGATGCTCGCGCGCGCTTTCGGCGGCCACGAGGCGCATCTGCGCGGCAGAAGCCCTGCCGAAGAGCGCCAGCGATGCGGCCGCACGATGCGCCTCGCCGCAAAGCGCGAACAGGCGCGGCAGAAGCGCCATCGCCTCATCCGCCTCCCGTCCGATCATCAGACGCGCCAGATCGCCACGCCGGCCAGAGACGATGCGCGCGCGCCCAGCCCCCAGTTCGATGATCAGCCGGCCCTCGAGGCTCATGTCGCCCCCTTCGCTTCGCCGCGCAGGAAGACGCGCCGCGAAATGTCCCGCCGCTCCTTTCCATTCCCGCCTTCGCCGACGTTTCCACCGCCGCCTTCGCCGCCGCCGCCGCCGCCGCCAGGCGCATCTCCTTCACCGGAATCCAGAATCCCGGCCAGCACCGCCTGTGCCGTCTCCAGAGCCGCCTGCTGACCGGCGAATTCGAACATCGGCGAAAACAGCGAGCACATCAGCAATGCGCCCAGCTCCTCGTCGCGGGTGACGATGAATTCCACCCGCCCGGCGGGCAGGTCGCGCGCCACCTTCTCGCCCGTCTCCCAGCCGCTGTCCTCCTCGGGCAGGAACACCAGATTCATGAACCACGGCGTCACCAGCACCCCCAGGCGGCCGGTCCCGAAAGGCGCAAACCCCAGCGCCGCCACCTCCAGCGCCGGATTGATCACCGGCAGCCCCGCCATGCGGGTGGCGGCGATCTCGCCGAAGCGGCGTTCGAGGCTGGCCCGGATATGGGCGGAGGGGGCGCTCATCGTACCACCATGAAATCTTCGCGCCGGCCGTCGCATTGCGGGCAGGACCAGTGATCGGGCAGCTTCGAAAAGGGCGTGCCCGGCGGGATCTGCCAGTAATCGTCGCCCTTTTGCGGGTCGTATTGCCACCAGCAGATCTTGCATTCCAGAACGTCCCCGTCGCGCAGCCTGGAGAGATCGCCGCCGAAGGAGCCATTGAATTCATTCATCGTAAAGCCTCATCACTTCCCCCAGCCGCTCGGCACTGTCGGCGATGTCCTCCGGCGCGGCCAGGATCACCTCGGGCACCGGCACGATCTCGATGGAATTGAGGATCGCCGCATCCTGGGAATTGAAATACTGGACCCACCAGACATTGCGGGTGCGGGTGGCCGAGACCCGGCAATTGCCGTAGCCGCGCGACAGCACGATCGTGTCTCCCACCCCCAGCCTGGCGGACAGGTATTCGAGGTCGGCCTCGGTATGGGGCAGGAGCGACAGGTTGATCGAATGCGCCGGCACTCCGGGGCCGGCCTGCGGCGCCTTCCCGGCAATTTCCGTCAGCAGCGGCGGAGCATTGAACACGTCCGGGGGCAGGTCCCCGCCGGCCGGCTCCGGCAGCTCCGCGGCACCATCGAACACCCGCCCGGACACCGCCCCGGGCCAGGGACCGATTTCTACGCTGTCGCGCAGCAAGCCCCCCGCCTCGTCGAAATGCAGCACCCGCCAGAGCCCGGCAAAGACCGATTCCTGCACCTGTATCGAAGGACCCGCGACCATGGAGACCTCGCCCTCGCCCAGGATCTGATTGACCAGCCCCAGATCGGCCGGCGGCAGATCGGAAAGCCCGATGGCGATCGGCGCCTCTCCCGGCCGCCACGCGGCCAGCGCCTCTCGGATCTCGCGCAGACGCGCCTTGCCCGCTTCCATGCCCAGCGTGTCCTCGGGCTCGGGGGCAAGGGGCGGCGCGAAGGTGAACATCTCGCGCGGGATTTCCATGGGCTCGAGTCTCACGTCGTCGGGCTCGGGCTGCGAGCCGGGGCCAAGGCCGAGACCGGGCGGAAGCCGGAAGTCGCTGTGCATGGCTCTCTCTCTCCTCAATCGGGCCGGCCTGCGGCCTGCGCCGGCGCGCATCCGTCGGGGAATTCATAGGGCGGCGGATCATGGGGCGCACGCGCCAGGATGGCATTGATCTCGGCGATGTAGTCGGCCCAGTCGAGCACCTTCTGGATCCGCCCCAGATAGAGGCCGTCGCGCAGGAAGATCAGCACCGGGTAGCGGTTGAAGCGATAGCGGCTCTGTATCCTGCGTTCGCTCTCCCGCTCGAGCACCGCGCCGGTCAGCCGGCCGTCCGCCGCCTTCAGGATTTCCGGCAGGATCACGGCGAGGTCGTTGACCTCCGCATGGCGCTTCCAGTCGCCGCCCGCCATCAGCACCATGTCGCCGGCCCCGCGGGCGAAATCGTCCAGCGTATCGGCACTCAGGACCGGCAGGCCCTCGCGCTCGATGATCTGCTGCATCAGCGGCGAAAACATCAGCGCCCCTCCCTCCGGTCGCGTTCCTCGGCGGCGGCGATGATGTCGGCGAACATCGCCTCGATATTGCCGTCGCCGCCGGCCATGACATCATCGAGCGCGGTGAGCGCATCGGTGATGCGTGCCGCATCCTCGGCCGAAATCACCTCGCGCGCCGCACCGATGAAAACCAGAAGCCAGGTGCCCGGAGGCTGCTCGCCCACCAGCATCGTGTCGATGCGCCGCCGCCCGCCGGCATGGGCGCAGATCGCGTAGCCCGGACCGCTCTCGACCACCTGCATGGGAATCCCGAGGCACATCACCGCACCTCCCCGGGCCGGCCTGCCAGGATCGCTTCCAGTTCGGCCTCCGGATCCTCGGGCGGAGCGAAACCGCCCCCGGCGAGCACCCGCAGATCGCCCTTGCGAAAGGCCTGATCCTCGGGCGGGCGTTGGCCTTCGTAGCGATCGGGGGTCATGATCGGGCAGGCGATGCTGCTTTCGGCAGGCAGGGGCCGCGGGCGGGGCCGCAGCCGGATGCCCAGGCGGGCAAGCTCGGCCAGCGCCATGTCGATCGCCGGGCCGATCTGCGCGCGCACGCTCTCGCGCAGGCCGCCGCCGTAATCGTCGAGCTCCTCGGGCTGCACGCCGATCAGCAGCAGGCGCGCGGGCGCGTCGCCCATCATCGCCGCCATGGCCAGCACCTCCTGAAAGCCGGTCTGGTGCAGGCTGACCTTCCTGCAGCCGAGAAATTGCGGCACCTCATCATCCTCGACGCGCTTGATGGTACCCGGCGGCAGGCCGTAATCCACCGCGTCGAACACGATCAGCACCTCGGCCTCGCGCACATGCTGCACCAGATAGATGCCTTGCGTGCCGCCATCCATCAGCGTCACGTTGTCCGGGGTCTCGTAGCGGCGGTGCATTTCCTCGACCGCGCGCACCCCGAACCCCTCATCGGCCCAGAGCAGATTGCCGATGCCGAGAATCAGAACCTTCGCTCCCGCTGCCATCTTCCCCTCCCCGTCCTGCGCCCTGGTCTTGCGCCCTGGTCTTGCGCCCTGCGGCACTGCCGGCCGGCGCGAATCGCCGCACCGGATGGGCCGCTTCCAGTATGACAGAAAACCGGCTGGTGAATTATCGGAGATGCGAAATTATTTTTCCTTTGTTTCAGGAGGTTTCTCCAGGCGGAGCGATAAATGTGGAAAGTATTATACCAGAGCCGGATACATCCTTTCCACATGGCCGACGCCGGAAGCAAAAGGCGCCACGCGATGCGCGGCGCCCGTTTGTCATCTGCCTCGCGGTCATTCGCGTCAGTCGCGGTCCACCGGGCGGTCGTCCTTGAACAGGCGCCAGCCGGAGATCATCGACGAGATGATCGACTGGCGCGACATGATGTCCTCGCGCACCGCCACATAGATGTGGACGATGACGAAACAGACGATCACCCACATGCCCAGATGGTGCCAGGTGTGCACGTCCTGACTCTGGCCGAAGAGCGGGATGACCCAGCTCGAGAACCACTCGTATTGCCAGCTTCCCATCCCCGTACCCTCGCCATAGAGCGCAAGCCCGGTCACGATCATGAAGACGATCCCCCACACATACATCACATGCATGGTGATCACCGCCAGGGGATTGTGGCCGGTATATTTGCGCGGCTCTTTCGCCACCATCGCATACCACAGGATCTCGTGCCACACGCCCCCCCAGAAGCTCGCTCGCCAGACCGGCGGCAGGAATATTTCCCGGGCATGGGGATTGCCGACAAACGCCCAGTAGAGGCGGAAGACGAAGCCGACGATCACGATCCAGGCGGAGACGAAGTGAATGTAGCGGATCCAGCCGAACAGGAACCAGTCCGAGGCCTCGCCCCCCAGCGATGGCGGCGGCGAGCCGATCAGGTAGCCCGTCACCCCAAGCGCGAAAATGGCGAAGACCTGGACCCAGTGCCAGATGCGCACCGGCGCCTCATAGACATAGACCGCCTCTTCCTTGTGTACCCTGATTTCGGTCATGGCGCCCTCCTCAGCGGACCTTCACATGGGCGAGTTCCTCGCCGTCTTCGCTCATCACATGGGTCGAACAGGCCAGGCAGGGGTCGAAGCTGTGCAGGGTGCGCAGGATCTCGACCGGCTCTTCGGCGACCTCGACCTTTGTATTCATCAGCGAAGCCTCGAAGGCGCCGATATTGCCCTCGTTGTCGCGCGGGCTGCCGTTCCAGGTGGTGGGGACGACGCATTGGTAATTGTCGATCTTCGTGTCCCTGATCCTGATCCAGTGGCCCAGCGCCCCGCGCGGCGCCTCGGTGAAGCCCACGCCCTTGACCTCGGCGGGCCAGGTGGAGGGGTCGAACTTCGCCGTATTGGCGGTGGCGCTGTCGCCGGCCTTGATATTGGCGATCAGCTTGTCCACGAAATAGAGCTGGATTTCAGCCGCCCACTGCGCCTCCAGCGCACGGGCCGCGGTGCGTCCGAGCGTCGAGAACAGGGCCGAAACCGGCAGATCCAGCGCCCGCAGGGTACGCTCGATCTGGTCGGTAAAATATTCGTGCCCCTGGGCATAGCCGATGATGTAGCGCGCCAGCGGCCCCACCTCCATCGCGTGCCCCCGCCAGCGCGGCGCCTTGATCCAGGAATATTTCGCGCTCTCGTCGATACGCTTGATGTCGGTCCTGGTGCCGACGAGATTGGGGCCGAGCTCGTAATGGGCCTCGGTGATCCCGTCCCAGGGATGCAGCCCCCTGGCCTCATCCGGATACTTGTACCAGGAATGGGGCACGAATTCCTGGATCTGCTCGGGATCGCGCAGGTCCACCTCGTGTACCTCGTCGAGCTTGCCGTTGATGATCGCGCCCACCGGCATCATCAGATTGCCCGGGGAGTAGTCGTTTGCCCGGTCGGGGATGTCGCCATAGGCGAGCACGTTCTGCCCCGAAAGCCCGCCGCCATAGAGCCAGCCCTTGTAGAAGCTGCCGATGGCCAGGACATCGGGGATATAGACGTTATTGACGAATTCGATGGCGCGCTGGGTGATCGAGCGCACATAGTTGAGCCGCTCCATGTTCACCGGCGCGCCGGCGGCCTGGGCGCCGTCCATGTTGATCGCGCAGGGCACGCCGCCCACCAGCCAGTTCGGATGCGTGTCCTTGCCGCCGAAGATGGTGCGCACGGTCATGATTTCCTTCTGGAAATCGAGCGCCTCGAGGTAATGGGTCACCGCCATCAGGTCGGCCTCGGGCGGCAGCAGGTAGGCCGGGTTGGTCCAGTAGCCGTTCTTGAAGGGGCCGAGCTGGCCGCTTTCCACGAACCTGCGCAGGCGGGTCTGGATATCGCGGAAATAGCCCGGCGAGGATTTCGGATGATGCGGGCTCACGCTCTGCTGAAGCTCGCTGGTGGCCTTGGGGTCGGCCTTGAGCGCGTTGACCGGGTTCACCCAGTCGAGCGCGTGCAGGTGGTAGAAATGCACCAGGTGGTCATGCACCTGAAGCGAAAGCTGCATGATGTTGCGGATCGAGTTGGCGTTTTCGGGGATGTCGATCCCGAGCGCGTCCTCGACCGCGCGCACGCTGGTCAGCGCATGCGTCCCGGTGCAGACCCCGCAGATGCGCTGCACGAAGGCCCAGGCATCGCGCGGGTCGCGCCCCTTGAGGATCACCTCGAGACCGCGCCACATGGTGCCGGTGCTGACCGCGTTGCGGATCACGTTGTCTTCGTCGAGATTCACCTCGCAGCGCATGTGGCCCTCGATCCGGGTCACCGGATCCACCACCACGCGGCGGCCGCTGTCGTCGAGGGTGAAGCCGTTGGGTGTGGTAACGGTAGCCATTATGCGTCATCTCCCTTGCTCGCGATGCGCTTCACCACCGAAACGCCCGCGTGAATTGCTGCCGCGCCGGCAACGATGCCGGCAGCCGTCGCGCCGATCTGATCGGCATTGGCGTCGATGCCGAAGCCCTTGATGCCGGTGAGGCGGTCGTAAAAGCCGCCCTTGTCCCAGAAGCCGTCCTCGGAGCATCCGATGCAGGGATGGCCGGCCTCGATGGGAAAGCTCAGCCCGCCATTCCACTTGATGGTGGAGCAGGCATTGTAGGTGGTCGGCCCCTTGCAGCCCACCTTGTAGAGGCAGTAGCCCTTGCGCGCGCCCTCGTCATCGAAGCTTTCGACGAACTGGCCGGCATCGAAGTGGCCGCGCCGGTAGCACTTGTCGTGGATGCGCTGGGAGTAGAACATCTTCGGCCGGCCCTGGTTGTCGAGCTCGGGCAGCCTGTCGAAGGTCACCATGTAGGTGATGACCGAGGTCATCACCTCGGCGATCGGCGGGCAGCCGGGCACCTTGATGATCGGCTTGTCGGCGATGCCCGGCAGCTTGTGGGTGGGGGTTGCGCGGGTCGGATTGGGCCGCGCCGCCTGCACGCAGCCCCAGCTGGCACAGGAACCCCAGGAAATGATCGCCCTGGCGTGTTGCGAGACACGCGTCAGCTCGTCCACGAAGGGCTTGCCGCCGGAGATGCAGTACATCCCCTCCTCGCCCAGCGGCGCATTGCCCTCGACCGCCAGCAGGAAATTGCCGTCGTATTTCTCGATCGTCTCCTCGATGATCGCCAGCGCCTGTTCTCCGGCCGAAGCCATGATCACATTGTCGAAATCCAGCGAGATCATCGACAGGATCACGTCCTTGGCCAGCGGATGGGCGCTGCGGATGAAACTTTCCGAGCAGCAGGTGCATTCGAGTCCGTGCAGCCAGAGTACCGGGATGCGCGGCTTGTTCTCCATCGCTTCGGCGATCTTCGGCGCGAAGGCCGGGCTCAGCCCCAGCGCCCCCGCCGCCAGGCTGCAATATTTCAGAAAGCTGCGCCGGGTGATCCCCTGCCGGCGCATCACTTCGTAAAAGGTCTCGATTCTCTGGGCCATCTGGTCTCCCTCATCTGAAATGCCTCCGGCATCGCCGCGAGCATCGCCGCGAGCGCCCCGACGGGCGCGCGCCTCCAGTCAAGCATGCACGATGAAAAGACCGCTCCAATGGCGCGCGGGGCGTATGCGGGCAGCTTTCCGCGAAAGGGGAACGGCCGGATTTCGCAAGTTATTCCCGCAACTTGGCGGCGGTTCTACCGGATCTTGCCGCAAGAGCGGGCGCAATCTTTCCTTCCAGGCCGGACAAAACCGGAAAGCATCGTTCCATCGCCCGGCCGAGCGCCCGGCCGATCGGCGCAAGGCGCGCAAGATGCGCCGGACCGCCCGGCGCGCCGCTCGGCGCGCGCGATGCGGCGCATGCGCCGAGGAAAATGCCCCTGCGGGCGGTGGCGCGACCTTTCGCGGAAAATCGGCTTTGCTCAGCCATTCCGGAAATGCTTGGAAAGTTTCAGCCCCTGGCCCTGGTAGTTGGAGGCGATGTCCCGGCCGTAGATCTGGTCGGGCAGGGCTGCCATGCGCTCGTAGATCAGCCGGCCCACCATCTGGCCGTGTTCGAGCACGAAAGGGACTTCGTGGCAGCGCACCTCGAGCACCCCGCGCGCGCCTGCCCCGCCGGCCGGTGCATGGCCGAAGCCCGGGTCGAAGAAGCCCGCGTAATGGACCCGGAATTCGCCGACCATGGCCAGATAGGGGGCCATCTCGGCAGCCAGATCCGGCGGGATATGCACGGCTTCGCGGCTGACCAGGATGTAGAAGGCGCCCGGGTCCAGGATCAGGCGGCCGTCCTCGGCCTGAAGCGGCTCCCAGAAATCGCGCACCGCGTAATGGCCGATGCGCCCGAGGTCGATCACTCCGGTATGGGGCTTGGCGCGATAGCCGATCAGGCCGCCGGCCTGCGGGCCGAGGTCCACGGAAAAGCCCAGCCCCTGGTCGATATGGGCCTCGCCGTCCACCAGGCGCTCGCGGGCATGGCGCGCGCGCAGTTCTTCGTCGCCGAGCCGGGCCTGCCCGCGGCGGAAACGGATCTGGTTGAGCCGCATTCCGGGGCGCACCAGCACCGAGAAGCTGCGCGGGCAGATCTCGGCATAGAGCGGCCCCCTGTAGCCCGGCGCGATGCGGTCGAATTCGCTGCCGCCGTCGGTGATGGTGCGGGTCAGCAGATCGAGGCGGCCGGTGGAGCTCTTGGCATTGGCCACGGCGGCTATGTCTTCGGGGAGCGCCAGCCGCTCCATGAGTTCGACCACATAGACCGCGCCCTTTTCCAGTACCGCGCCGCCGGAAAGCTCGATGCGGTGCATCTCGAATTCGCCGAGGCGCTCGCGCAGGCTGCGCCCGTCCCCGGCCAGGAACGAGGCACGCACCCGGTAGGCGGTTG
>JALWJU010000614.1 GCA_026997055.1 Paracoccaceae bacterium
GCTCAAGCAGATCGCCCTGAAAGCCGGCATCGACCCGGCGCGCATCACCCCGCACCGGCTGCGTCACGCCTTTGCCACCCACCTGCTGGCCCGCGGCGCCGACCTGCGCGCGATCCAGACCCTGCTGGGCCATGCGGACATCTCCACCACCGAGATCTATACCCATGTGCTGGAGGAGCGCCTGAAATCGCTTGTGCTCGAGCACCACCCCCTGGCGACGAGAAGCTGATCCACCGCCCCCCGGAAGCGGGCGGAGCGCTTCTGCACCTGTCCGGGAAGCGGACCCGCCTGAGCGCGCCGGCGCGAAATGAATACGCAGCCCGGCCAGGAAAAGGCCGCCCCGAAGGGCGGCCTCCCGCTCGCGCGTCCCGATTGGCCGGGAATTCTTCAGTTGGCCTTGAGCCAGGCCAGCACGGTCTCCGGGCTCGATTCGCCGTAAGGATCCTCGCCGTGGTTGTCCTCGCGGCCCGGCTCCTCGAACCAGGCTTCCACCACCCCGTCATTGATCACTGCCGCATAGCGCCAGGAGCGGTAGCCGAAGCCCAGGTTGGCCTTTTCCACCAGCATCCCCATCTGGCGGGTGAATTCGCCATTGCCGTCCGGGATCACCTTGACGTTCTTCAGCTCCTGCGCCCGCGCCCAGGCATTCATCACGAAGCTGTCATTGACGCTCATGCAGTAGATCTCGTCGATCCCCTGATCGTAGAAATCCTGCGCGCCGTTTTCGTAGCCGGGCAGCTGATAGGTCGAGCAGGTCGGGGTAAAGGCGCCGGGCAGCGAAAACAGCACCACGCGCTTGCCCTTGAAATAATCGTCGCTGGTCACGTCCTGCCAGCGGTACGGATTGTCGCCGCCGATGCTTTCGTCGCGCACGCGCGTATGGAAGGTAATGGCGGGGACTTTCACACCTGCTTTCATGGTCTGCATTCCTCTCTGGAGTTGCGATGGCGTTGCGGTTTTCCGGGAATCGCTCCGGCTGTGGCGGGTTTTCATTAGAATAATTCCAGTTCCGGCTCAATACCAGGATCGAAATTATCCTCACGGACGGGGCGGGGGCCGGCCGGACGAGGCGGGGGCCGGTGTCGCTCCGCCCCCCGCGGGATCGTCGCAGGGCGAGGGGCGCTTCCTTTCGCCCCGTGTCAGCCCAGTTCGGCCCGTGTCAGCCCAGTTCGGCCCGCGCCGCGCGGATGCCGTCGCCGTAGGCCTTGCTGATCCGGTCGTAATGGACCAGGGCGCGTTCGATGATCTCCTCGGGCACGCCGACCATCGCCTCGGCGGTGTTCATGTAGAGCCGGGCGCGCTGGTCGTCGTCCATCAGGTCATGCAGGGCGCGCGGCTGGCTGTAGTCGTCGTTGCCCTCGCGATGGCTGTAGCGGTCGGCATCGCCCGAGATGCGCAGCGGCGGCTCGGCCAGCGAGGGGTCCTCGGCCGGCCCGCCGAAGGAATTGGGCTCGTAATAGGCATCATCGGAGCCGTGCCTGTGGCCGAAGAAGTTCATCTGCCCGTCCTTGTGGTAGTGGTGCACCGGGCATTTCGGCGCGTTCACCGGCAGCGCCTCGTAATGGGTGCCCAGCCGGTAGCGGTGCGCGTCGGCATAGGAGAAGATGCGCGCCTGCAGCACCTTGTCGGGGGAGAACCCGATGCCGGGAACGATGTTCGAGGGGCTGAAGGCCGCCTGTTCGATCTCGGCGAAGTAGTTTTCCGGGTTGCGGTCGAGCACCATCTCGCCCACCTCGATCAGCGGGTAGTCCGCATGCGGCCAGACCTTGGTGAGGTCGAACGGGTTGTAGGGGGTCTTTTCGGCGTCCTTCTCGGGCATGATCTGGACCATGAACTTCCAGCGCGGGAAGTTGCCCTCCTCGATGGCGTCGAACAGCGCCTCCTGATAGCCCTCGCGGGTCCTGCCGATGATCTCCTCGGCCTCGCGGTTGGTGTAGAACTTGTGGCCCTGCATGGTCTTGAAGTGGAACTTCACCCAGAACCGCTCGCCCGCCTCGTTCCACAGCGAATAGGTATGCGAGCCGTAGCCGTTCATGTGCATGGGCGTCTTGGGCAGGCCGCGGTCGGACATCA
>JALWJU010000615.1 GCA_026997055.1 Paracoccaceae bacterium
GAGATACTGGGCTCGTTTGCCGCCGTGGAGGAGAGCCTGGGCGGTGCCCGGCTGGCCTTTGCCATGAACGGGGGCATGTTTCACCCGGACCGAAGCCCGGTCGGGCTCTATATCGAGAACGGCCGCCGGGAGAAGCCGCTTTCCGATGGCGGAGGCTACGGCAATTTCGGCCTGCTGCCCAATGGCGTCTTCTGCATCGGCGCGGCGGATGGCGGGCTGCGGGTCTGGGAAGCCGATGCCTTCAGGGCCGCCCGCCCCGCCTGCCGCCATGCCAGCCAGTCCGGGCCGATGCTGGTGATCGGCGGCGCGCTGCACCCGCGCTTCCGCCCCGACAGCACTTCGCGCAACTATCGCAACGGCGTGGGCACCAGCGCCGACGGCAGCCGCGCGGTCTTTGTCATCTCCGATGCGCCGGTGACCTTCCACCGTTTCGCCCGCTTCTTCCGCGACCGTCTGGGTCTGCCCGATGCGCTCTATCTCGACGGCAATGTCTCGCGCCTCTACGCCCCCGCGCTCGGGCGCGATGATCCGGGCGTCCGCCTCGGCCCCATCATTGCCGTGGTCGAAAGCCGCGATGACCCGGCGGCGGGGGCGGTTGACTGAGCCGGCGGGCGGCTGTAGCAGGCGGGGCCTGAGCGACTGGCGACTGGCGACTGGAGAGAAGGTCATGGCACGCAAACGCAAGGGGCGCGATATTTCCGGCTGGCTGGTGGTGGACAAGCCCGCGGGCTGGACTTCGAACGCCGTGGTCAACAAGGTGCGCTGGGCGCTGCGGGCGAAAAAGGCGGGGCACGCGGGCACGCTGGACCCGGCGGCGACCGGGGTGCTGGCGGTGGCGCTGGGCGAGGCGACCAAGACCGTGCCCTATGTGACCGACGCGCTCAAGGCCTATGTGTTTACCGTGCGCCTCGGGCAGGCCACCAATACCGACGACGCCGAGGGCGAGGTGATCGCCCAGAGCGACTTGCGCCCGAGCGATGAGGAGATCGAAGCCGCGCTGGCGGATTTCCGCGGCGAGATCATGCAGGTGCCGCCGAAATTCTCCGCCGTCAGGATCGACGGCGAGCGCGCCTACAAGCTGGCGCGCGGGGGCGAGGATGTGGAGATCGCCGCCCGCCCGCTCTGGGTCGAGGAACTGACCCTGCTGAGCCGGCCGGACGCGGACCATGTGGAGCTGGAAATGGTCTGCGGCAAGGGCGGCTATGTGCGCGCCATCGCCCGCGACCTGGGCGAGGCGCTGGGCTGCCACGGCCATGTCAGCGCGCTGCGCCGCACCTGGTCGGGGCCGTTCGATGCCGAGGACGCGGTCAGCATGGAACTGATCGAGGAGCTTGCCGGAAGCGAGGCGCTCGACGCCTATCTGCGCCCGCTGGAAGAGGGGCTGGCGGAGCTGCCGGAGCTTGCCTGCACGCGCGAAGGCGCGACCCGCCTCAGCCACGGCAATCCGGGCATGGTGCTGGCCTCGGACGTGGAATATGGCGAGGAGGCCTGGGCCTCCTTCGAGGGCAAGGCGGTGGCCGTGGGCATCTACCGCGCGGGAGAGCTGCACCCGAGCCGGGTGTTCCGCAACTGATGCCGAAGGCGCCGGCACAGGGCCGCGCTCCCGGTTTCCCGCGAAAATCGCGGCCCGGGGCGGGACCGCTCCAGGAGCCGCCGGCCTGCGCCTGCGGGGGGAGCGGCGTTTCTGCCCGGCAGGCCCCGGCGGATATGCGCGTACAGGGCCTCGATTTACCCTAATTTTGCCAGATTTTCATGGTTGAACGGGGTGAGGCAGAAAAAGGCTTGTGGCATGACCAGCCCCGAAACAGAGCAGATGTGGCGCGCCCTTGGCCGCTTCGAGATCAGACCGCGCCACCTGAGCGCCCAGCGGGTGATCACGGCGG
Organism: Paracoccaceae bacterium; assembly: GCA_026997055.1. Classification (GTDB taxonomy): domain Bacteria; phylum Pseudomonadota; class Alphaproteobacteria; order Rhodobacterales; family Rhodobacteraceae; genus JAAEUB01. The sequence continues at coordinate 1,884 of JALWJU010000615.1, forward strand.
CACGCGACGATCCGGCCCATACCGCCTTTGACGTGCTGCGCACGCGCATCCTGCAACCGTTGCAAAAGCGGGGCTGGCGGCGCATCGCCATTACCTCGCCGACCCCCGATTGCGGCAAGACCTTCACCGCCGCCAATCTGGCCATCGCACTCAGCCGGATCGACAATTTCCGCACCGTGCTGATGGA
>JALWJU010000616.1 GCA_026997055.1 Paracoccaceae bacterium
GCCAGGCCTATTGGTGCGGCTTCTGCGTCAATTGCCCGGAGAGCCAGGACACGATGATGACCGATCTGCGCGAGATCGGCCCGACCTATTACTTCGCCCCGCCACGGGTGTTCGAGACCCAGCTGACCGGCGTGATGATCCGCATGGAGGATGCCGGGCGGTTCAAGAGGTGGCTGTTCCGCCACTACATGGACCTGGCCCGGCGGGTCGGCCCGGCGATCCTCGACGGCCGGCCGGTCGGCGCCCTGGACAGGCTGCGCTACCGGCTCGGCGAGCTGTTCATCTACGGTCCGCTGAAGAACACGCTCGGCTTCAGCCGCGTGCGCGTGGGCTATACGGCAGGCGAGGCGATCGGGCCGGAGATCTTCGAATTCTACCGCTCGCTGGGGATCAACCTCAAGCAGCTCTACGGCCAGACCGAGGCGACCGTGTTCATCACCGTGCAGCCCGATGGCGAGGTGCGCCCGGACACGGTGGGGGTGCCGGCGCCGGGGGTCGAGGTGAGGATCGCCGACAATGGCGAGATCTTCTACCGTTCGCCCGGCGTCTTCGTCGAATATTACCAGAATCCGGAGAGCACCGCCTCGACCAAGGATGCAGAGGGCTGGGTGGCCACGGGCGATGCGGGCTTCTTCGAGGAAGGCACCGGCCATCTGCGCATCATCGACCGGGCCAAGGATGTGGGCAAGATGGCCGATGGCAGCCTGTTTGCGCCGAAATACGTGGAGAACAAGCTCAAGTTCTACCCCGATATCCTCGAGGCGGTGGTATTCGGCGACGGGCGCGAGATGTGCACCGCCTTCATCAATATCGACCTTACCGCGGTGGGCAACTGGGCCGAGCGCAACAATATCGCCTATGCCTCCTATCAGGAGCTTGCCGGGCATCCGCAGGTGCTCGAGACCATCAAGGCCCATGTGGAGGAGGTGAACCGCTCCGTGGCGCAGGACGAGATGCTTTCGGGCTGCCAGATCCACCGCTTTCTGGTGCTGCACAAGGAGCTCGACGCCGACGACGGCGAGATGACCCGCACCCGCAAGGTGCGCCGGGTCGTCGTGGCCGACAAATACGCCGATCTGATCGACGCGCTCTATTCCGGCAGGAGCGAGCAATATACCGAAACCGAAGTGACCTATGAAGACGGCCGCAAGGGCAAGATCTGCGCCACGCTGAAAATCGTGGATGCCAAGGTCTTCGAGGTCGCCGGGGCCGGGGGGAAGGTGGCTGCACAATGACCGACATGAATGCCGAAAGCTACGTCACCGAAGACGGCCGCACCATCGGCGGCGTGATCATGGAGATGAAGAACATCACCCTGCGCTTCGGCGGGGTGACGGCGATCCAGGACATTTCCTTCGATATACGCGAAGGCGAGATCCGTGCCATCATCGGTCCCAACGGCGCCGGCAAGTCCTCGATGCTGAACGTGATCAGCGGCTTTTATGTGCCCCAGGAGGGCGAGGTCTGGTTCCGCGGCAGGCGCCGGGCGAAGATGAGGCCCTATCAGGTGGCGCGCCAGGGCATTGCCCGCACCTTTCAGAACATCGCCCTGTTCGAGGGGATGAGCGTGCTGGACAACGTGATGACCGGGCGACTGACCAGGATGAAGACCGGACTGGCGGCCCAGGCGCTCTGGTTCGGCCGTGCCGAGAGAGAAGAGATCGAGCACCGCGAGAAGGTGGAGAAGATCATCGACTTTCTGGAGATCCAGGCGATCCGCAAGACACCCGTGGGTCGCCTGCCCTACGGGCTGAAGAAGCGGGTCGAGCTGGCCCGCGCCCTGGCCGCCGAGCCCGCGCTTCTGCTGCTGGACGAGCCGATGGCGGGCATGAATGTCGAGGAAAAGGAGGACATGAGCCGCTTCATCCTCGACGTGAACGACGAGTTCGGCACCACGATCTGCCTGATCGAGCACGACATGGGCGTGGTGATGGACCTCTCCGACCGGGTCGTGGTCATGGATTACGGCAGGAAGATCGGCGACGGCACGCCGGACGAGGTGCGCAACAACCAGGCGGTGATCGACGCCTATCTGGGGGTGGCCCATGACTGAACCGAAGCAACAATCCAAGCGCGGAGGCGCCGATGCCTGAACAATTCCTGTGGGCCATGGAAGTCATGCTCAACGGCCTGATGGCCGGGGTGCTCTATGCGCTCGTGGCGCTGGGCTTCGTGCTGATCTTCAAGGCGTCCGGCGTGTTCAACTACGCCCAGGGCGTGATGGCGCTGTTTGCGGCGATGACTCTGGTGGGGCTTCAGAAGGGTCAGGTGCCCTTCGCACATCTGATCAATACGATCTTCGGAACCGATGTGCACAAGTTCGGCTGGGAACTGGCGCCCTGGCTGGCGATATTGCTGACCGCCGGGGTCATGGTGCTGTTTGCCTGGCTGGTGCAGAGATTCATCCTTCAGCATCTGGTCAACCAGCCCGACATCATCCTGTTCATGGCGACGATCGGGCTGGCCTATTTCATGGAAGGCTTTGCCGATCTGATGTGGGGCGCCGATATCAAGACCCTGGATATCGGCCTGCCCCAGGGGGTCAATGCCTGGATCGACGAAACCACGTTCAATCTGTTCGGCTATGGCTTCTTCATCGACAATCTCGACATCGCGGCGACCATCGTGGCGGCGCTGCTGGTGGTGGCGCTGGTGCTGTTCAGCCAGTACACCAAGCAGGGCCGGGCCATGCGCGCGGTGGCCGATGACCACCAGGCGGCGCTGTCGGTGGGCATTTCGCTGCGCTTCATCTGGGTGATGGTCTGGTCGGTGGCCGGATTCGTGGCGCTTGTCGCCGGCATCATGTGGGGGGCCAAGTCCGGCGTGCAGTTCAGCCTCAGCCTGATCGCGCTGAAGGCGCTGCCGGTCCTGATGCTGGGCGGATTCACCTCGATCCCCGGCGCCATTGTCGGCGGGCTGATCATCGGCGTGGGCGAGAAGCTGTTCGAATTCCTCGTCGGTCCGTATATCGGCGGCGCCACGGAGAACTGGTTCGCCTATGTGCTGGCGCTCATTTTCCTCGTCTTCCGGCCGCAGGGGCTGTTTGGCGAAAAGATCATCGAGAGGGTCTGACCATGATTTATCGTGAAGCCGGGGATTTCAAGACTTCCTACCGCGAGGACAGCCAGACCTTTCCCATCAAGCTGGACCGGCGCGCCTACTGGACTCTGATGGTGGTGGCCTTTGCCGTCGTGCCCTTCGTCATCAACGATTACTGGGCCAATGCGGTGCTGCTGCCCTTCCTGATCTATGCGATCGCGGCGCTGGGGCTCAATATCCTGACCGGCTATGCGGGCCAGGTCAGCCTGGGCACCGGCGGCTTCATGGCCGTGGGGGCCTATGCGGCCTACAAGCTGATGACCGCCTTTCCCGATGTGCCGATCCTGTTTCACGTCCTGATCGCCGGCGCCATCACCGCGCTGGTGGGCATGGCCTTCGGTCTGCCGAGTCTGCGCATCAAGGGCTTCTATCTGGCGGTGGCGACGCTGGCGGCGCAGTTCTTCCTTGTCTGGCTGTTCAACAAGGTGCCGTGGTTCTTCAACTATTCCGCCTCGGGCATGATCAACGCCCCCGAGCGCACCATGTTCGGCGCCGCGATCACAGGCCCCGAGGCATCGGCCCCGGCGCGCTACCTGTTCTGCCTGATTCTGACCGTGGCGCTGGCATGGATCGCCCGCAATCTCACGCGCGGCTCGGTCGGGCGCAAGTGGATGGCGATTCGCGACATGGACATCGCCGCCGAGATCATCGGAGTGAATCCGCTGACCGCCAAGCTTTCGGCCTTTGCCGTGTCGAGCTTCTTCATCGGCGTTGCCGGGGCGCTGCTGTTTGCGGTCTATCTGGGCGCGGTCGAGGTGGGCGAGGCCTTCGGCATCCAGAAGAGCTTCCTGATCCTGTTCATGATCATCATCGGCGGGCTGGGCTCGATCTTCGGCTCCTTTGCCGGCGCGGCCTTCATGGTGCTGATGCCGGTGCTGCTGAAGAACGTGCTGGTTGACGGTTTCGGCTGGGCCACGGACCTGGCGGCGCATTTCCAGTTCATGATCGTGGGCGCGCTGATCATCGTCTTTCTGGTCTTCGAGCCGCATGGCCTGGCCCAGCTGTGGCGCCTGGCCAAGGAGAAACTGAGACTCTGGCCCTTCCCGCACTGACGGGCAGGCGACAAGGAGGGCGTGCCTTGACGAAGGTGCGCGATTTGCAAAACCTAGGGAGGAGCAAGCAAATGAAATTGAAGAAACTCGCGGTCGCGACCGCGGCCATGGTGGCGCTGGGCGCCCCGGCGATGGCGGAAATCGTCTTTCCGTCGCTCAGCTACCGCACCGGACCCTATGCGGCCAACGGCACCCCCTTTGCCGATGGCTATGCCGATTACTTCACGCTGATCAACGAGCGCGATGGCGGCATCGGCGGCGAGAAGATCCGCCTCCTCGAATGCGAGACCGGCTACAATACCGAGAAGGGCGTCGAATGCTACGAATCCACCAAGGGCGAGGGCGCCGTCCTCTATGAGCCGCTTTCCACCGGCATTACCTACCAGCTGATCCCCAAGGCCTCGGCGGACGGCATCCCGGTGCATTCGGGCGGCTATGGCCGGACCTCCGCGGCCAATGGCGCCGTGTTCAAGTGGATCTTCAACTATCCGACCAACTACTGGTACGGTGCCTCGGTCGCGATCAAGCATATCCTCGACCAGGAGGGCGGCGACATCTCGGGCAAGACCATCGCCCTGCTCTACCACAATTCGGCCTACGGCAAGGAGCCGATCCGCACCCTGGAAGAACTGGCCAAGAAGCACGGTTTCAGCCTGACCCTGCTGCCCGTCGATCACCCCGGTCAGGAGCAGAAGTCCCAGTGGCTGCAGATCCGCCGCGAAAAGCCCGACTACGTGCTGATGTGGGGATGGGGCGTGATGAACCAGGTCGCCATCCAGGAAGCCGCCAATATCCGCTATCCGATGGATCACTTCATCGGCATCTGGTGGTCGGGTTCGGAAAATGACGTGAAGGCCGCCGGCGCCAAGGGCGACGGCTACAAGGCGCTGAGCTTCCACATGCCGGGCAGCGATTTCCCGGTGTTCGACGACATCCAGAAATACGTCGTCGATGCGGGCAAGGCTGCCGGCGCCGGTGATCAGATCGGCACCGTTCTCTACAACCGCGGCCTCTACGCGGCGATGCTGGCGGTCGAGGCCGCCCGTACCGCGCAGGAGCTCAGCGGCAATACCCGGATCACGCCTGCGGAGATGCGCGACGGGATGGAGAATCTCGACATGAGCGAGGAGAAAATGGCCGCGCTCGGCCTGCCCGGCTTCGGTCCGGCCTTCAAGGTCACCTGCGCCAACCACGGCGGCAACGGCCTCGCGCTGGTGCAGCAGTGGGATGCCACCGCGCAGAAGTGGAACGTGATCACCGACTATATCGAGCCCGACCTCGAGGTGATCCAGCCGCTGATCGAAGAGGATTCGGCCGCCTTCGCCGCCGAAAACAACATCACCCCGCGCGACTGCAACTGATCGCAGGGGCAAGCACGGTCCGGGCCCGGCGGCCCGGACCACCAGCAAAGCACACGGGAACCCGCCATGACGGATGTCGCCAAGGATATCGCCAGCAACGAGACCCTGCTCGAAGTCAACAATATCGAGGTGATCTACAACCATGTGATCCTCGTGCTCAAGGGCGTTTCGCTGAGCGTGCCCAAGGGCGGAATCACCGCCCTTCTGGGTGGTAACGGTGCGGGCAAAAGCACCACGCTGAAGGCGATTTCGGCCCTGCTGCACTCCGAACGCGGCGAGGTGACCAAGGGTACGATCACCTATCGCGGTGAGGATATTTCCGGCCAGTCCCCGGCCAGCCTGGTGCGCCGCGGCATCATTCAGGTGATGGAGGGGCGCCATGTCTTCGAGCACCTGACGGTCGAGGAAAACCTGCTCACCGGCGCCTATACCCGCAGGGACGGGCGCGGCGCCATCGCCGCCGACCTGGAAATGGTCTATGGCTACTTTCCGCGCCTCAAGGAGCGGCGCAGGAGTCAGGCAGGCTATACGTCGGGCGGCGAGCAGCAGATGCTGGCGATCGGCCGCGCCCTGATGAGCCGGCCCGAGACGATCCTGCTGGACGAGCCCTCCATGGGCCTCGCGCCGCAACTGGTGGAAGAGATCTTCACCATCGTCAGGAACCTCAACGAAAAGGAAGGCGCCACCTTCCTGCTCGCCGAGCAGAATACCAACGTCGCCCTGCGCTATGCCCATTACGGCTATATCCTCGAAAACGGCCGCGTGGTGATGGACGGCCCGGCAGACGATCTGCGCGAGAACCCGGACGTGAAGGAATTCTACCTGGGCATGTCGGAAGAGGGGCGCAAGAGCTTCCGCGACGTGCGCAGCTACCGCCGCCGCAAGCGCTGGCTGGCGTAAGGGGGCAACATGAGCGAGTATTACGATGCACTCGAAGTGCGCTCGGCCGACGAGCGCCGCGCCGATCAGGAGGCAGCCTTTCTGTCCCAGGTGAGACGGGTCCGGGAAGCGCCCGGATCGTATCTGGCCGAGGCCGACGAGGTGCGCGGGCTCGACGATCTGGCGCGTCTGCCGGTGCTGCGCAAGTCCGATCTCGTCCGCCGGCAGAAGGAAAACCCGCCCTTTGGCGGGGTGCCGGTCTCGAATCTTGCGCATGTGTTCCAGAGCCCCGGGCCGATCTACGAGCCGGGCGGGGTGAGCCGCGACTGGTGGCGCATGGGCCGGGGCCTGTTTGCCGCCGGCATCCGCGAGGGCGACATCGTGCAGAACTGCTTCTCCTACCACCTGACCCCGGCGGGGATGATGTTCGAAAACGCCATCCGTGCCGTCGGGGCGGTCTCGGTGCCCGCCGGCGTGGGCCAGACCGCCCTGCAGGTGCGCGCGGCCCATGACATCGGCACCACCGCCTATGTGGGTACGCCCGACTACCTCAAGGTGATCCTCGACCGCGCCGAGGCGGATGGGCTGGCGCTGAAGATCACCCGGGCCGCGGTGGGCGGCGGGGCGCTGTTTCCCTCCCTGCGCCAGGAATACGCCGATCGCGGCATCACCTGCCTGCAGGGCTACGGCACCGCCGATCTGGGCTCGATCGCCTATGAGAGCCCGGCCATGGAGGGGATGATCGTCGATGAGGGCGTGATCGTCGAGATCGTGCGCCCGGGCACCGGCGACCCGGTGGAAGAGGGCGAGGTGGGCGAGGTCGTCGTGACCACGCTCAATCCGGACTATCCGCTGATCCGCTTTGCCACCGGCGACCTCTCGGCGGTGCTGCCGGGCCAGAGCCCCTGCGGGCGCACCAACATGCGCATCAAGGGCTGGATGGGCCGCGCCGACCAGACCACCAAGATCAAGGGCATGTTCGTGCGCCCCGAGCAGGTGGCCGATTTCGTCGCCCGGCATGCCGAGGTGAGGCGTGCCCGGGTGATCGCCGCGCGCGAGGGCGAAAGCGACGTCATGCTGGTGCGCGTCGAGGCCGAGGGTGGCGGCGATGCCGATGCCTATGCCGCTTCGGTGGCCGAAATCCTGAAGCTGCGCGGCAAAATCGAGGTGGTAGCGCCCGGCAGCCTGCCCAATGACGGGCTGGTGATCGAGGATACCCGCAGCTACGACTGATCTACGGCCGAGGTGCTTCGGAACGATCCGGCCGGGCGCTCCGAAGCGCGGCATGGCGCTGGCGGCTTGTGATTTTCGGGGCGACATCCTAACAATACCCCGAACCGTTTCGCGAAATGTGCGGAACATTGAAAGCTCTTGCCGCGCTTCAGCCGGGGCCTGTTTTCGGTTTCGGGCCGAAGCGCTTTAACGAAACGCTTTGGCACCGGGGCGTATTCATTGCAGGATGGGCCATGACCGATACCGCCAGACCTTTCCGCCGTCCGCTGACCCTGCGCGATGTGTCCGAAGCCTCCGGGGTCAGCGAGATGACCGTCAGTCGGGTGCTGCGCAACCGTGGCGATGTCAGCGCCGCTACCCGCGAGCGGGTGCTGGCCGCGGCCAAGGCGCTGGGCTATGTACCCAACAGGATCGCCGGCGCCCTGGCCTCGCAGCGGGTGAATCTGGTGGCGGTGATCATCCCCTCACTGTCCAACATGGTGTTTCCCGAAGTGATGACCGGCATCAGCGAAGTGCTGGCCGATACCGGCCTGCAGCCGGTGGTCGGGGTCACTGGCTACAGGCCCGAACGCGAGGAGAAGGTGCTCTACGAAATGCTGTCCTGGCGCCCTTCGGGGGTGATCATCGCCGGGCTCGAGCATTCCGATGCCTCCCGCGCCATGCTCAGGGCCGCCGGCATCCCCGTGGTCGAGATCATGGACAGCGACGGCGAGGCGATCGACGCGGTGGTGGGCATTTCTCACCGCCGCGCCGGGCGGGTCATGGCCGAGGCGATCCTTGAGGCCGGCTATCGCAGGATCGGCTTTCTGGGTACGAAGATGCTGCTCGACCACCGCGCCCGCAAGCGTTTCGAAGGCTTTACCCAGGCGCTGGCCAAGGCGGGTGTGGAAATCGCCGATCAGGAGTTTTACGAGGGGGGATCGGCCCTGCTCAAGGGGCGGGAGATGACCGAGGCGATCCTCGCGCGCAGCCCGGACCTGGATTTCCTTTATTATTCCAACGACATGATCGGTGCGGGCGGGCTGCTTTACTGCCTCGACAGGAATATAGACGTGCCCGGCCGGATCGGGCTTGCCGGGTTCAACGGGGTCGAGCTCCTGCAGGGGCTGCCGCGCCGGCTGGCCACCATGGATGCCTGCCGCGCCGAAATCGGCCGGGAGGCGGCGCGGATCATCGCCGCGCGCGCCGATGGTTCCGGCGGGGGGGGCGAGCGCATCGAACTGACCCCGGAAATCGTGCCCGGCGATACGCTGCGCGCCTGAATGCCCGGAGCCCCGGAGCGGAGCGCCCGCAATACGAAAAGCCCGCCGGTCCGGCGGGCCTGTCTGACTGATCGTTTCAACCGCCCGCGGGTCGCTGCAGGCGCTTCTCCGGGCTCAGCCCTGGCGGGCCTTGAAGCGGCGTTGCGTCTTGTTGATCACATAAACGCGGCCCTTGCGGCGCACGACGCGGCAATCGCGGTGCCGGTTCTTCAGCGAGCGGAGTGAATTGCGGACTTTCATGGCCCTTC
>JALWJU010000617.1 GCA_026997055.1 Paracoccaceae bacterium
ACGAAGACCATGTTTCCGCCCTGCTCGGCGAGGAAGGCACGCTCGCCACCTGGCGCGTGGCGCTGAAGCCCGGCCGGCCGCTGGTGCTGGCCATGTGGGCCGGCAAGCCCGTCTTCGGCCTGCCCGGCAACCCGGTCGCCGCCCTTGTCACCGCGCTGATCTTCGCCCGCCCGGCGCTGAGCACGCTTGCCGGCGCCGGCTGGCGCGAGCCCACGCGCCTGAGCCTGCCCGCGGCCTTCGAAAAGGCCAAGAAGGCAGGCCGGCGCGAATATCTGCGCGCCCGGCTGAAGGCGGATGGCACGGTCGAGGTGTTCCGCTCCGAGGGCTCCGGGCGCATCTCCGGGCTCTCCTGGGCCGACGGGCTGGTGGAGCTTTCCGAGCCCGCGCAACGGATCCGCCCCGGCGATCCGGTGACCTTCCTGCCCTATACGGGCTTCGGCCTCTGAGGCGGCTTTCACTCGGCCGCGATTTTTCTGCGAAAAATCGGGCTCCCGCCTCAGCTTTCGCCGAAAATGTCGCGGGTAAAGAGCTTGTCGGCCACGTCGTCCAGATCCGGGTGGTTACGGTTGGCGACGATCAGATCGGCCTCGGACTTGAAGGCGTCGAGGTCGTTGACCACCCGCGAATTGAAGAAGTGGCTCTCCGCCATTGCCGGCTCATAGACGATCACCTCGATCCCCTTGGCCTTGATCCGCTTCATGATCCCCTGCACGGATGACTGGCGGAAATTGTCCGAGCCCTCCTTCATCACCAGCCGGTAGATCCCGACCACCTTCGGCCGGCGCGCCAGCACCTGCTCGGCGATGAAATCCTTGCGCGTGCGGTTGGCCTCGACGATGGCGCCGATCAGGTTCTGCGGCACCTGCGAGTAATTGGCCAGCAGCTGCTTGGTATCCTTGGGCAGGCAATAGCCGCCATAGCCGAAGGAGGGGTTGTTGTAATGGGTGCCGATGCGCGGATCGAGCCCCACCCCCTCGATGATCTGGCGCGCATCGAGCCCGCGCGAGAGCGCGTAGGAGTCGAGCTCGTTGAAGAAGGCCACCCGCATGGCGAGGTAGGTATTGGCAAAGAGCTTGATCGCCTCGGCCTCGGTCGGCCCGGTGAACAGGGTCGGGATGTCCTCGTCCAGCGCCCCCTCGGCCAGCAGCGCGGCAAAGGCGCGCCCGCGCGCGCCCCGATCGCCGACGACGATGCGCGAGGGGTGCAGGTTGTCGTGGAGCGCCTTGCCCTCGCGCAGGAATTCGGGGCTGAAGATGATACGGTCGGTGCCAAGACGCGCATTCAGCGCCTCGGTGAAGCCCACCGGCACCGTGGACTTGATGACGACCACCGCCTTGCCCGAGGCCGCCAGCACCTGCCCGGCCACCGCCTCGACGCTGGACGTGTCGAAGTAATTGTCCACCGGGTCGTAATCGGTGGGCGTGGCGATGATGACGAAATCCGCTTCCGCATAGGCGGCAGGACCGTCGGTGGTGGCGCGCAGGTCGAGCCCGCCGCCGGCCAGGTATTCGTCGATATCGTCATCGTCCACCGGCGAAATGCCCCGGTTGAGCCGCGCGACCTTTTCGGGCGAAAGGTCCACCGCCACGACCGGATGGTTCTGCGCCAGCAGCACCGCGTTGGAAATGCCCACATAGCCGATTCCCGCGACCGCGATCTTCATGCTCTCTGTCCCTGCACCTTCAAACGCACCTTCAGCCACCCTGCCCCGGGCGCCCACAGGGGCGGGTGCGGCGAGCAAACCACCCAAAAGCGGCAGCAACAAGACCGGATGCGGAAAATTTCAGGAAAATCATCCGGGAAGCGCGCATGCAGCGGTGGCGAAGCCGCAAGTCGGACGGATCGGGATGGCGGCCGTACAGCTGGCGCGATACGTCCGGCCGGGTCCATGGTCATTCACGAAATCTTCAGATTGAGCGGTTACGATTTTTCGCAGAAAAATCGGGGGCCGACCGCAGAGCGAAAACGTTGGAGGAACCGGGGGCCGGGGCGGGGCAAAAGCGGAAACAGTCGGTGGAGCGGGCGGCGGGAATCGAACCCGCGTCATCAGCTTGGAAGGCTGAGGTCTTACCACTACACAACGCCCGCTCAACGAAGCCAGCCTATATTTCATGGACCTTCGAAGGTCAAGACCACCGCCCCGTCAGCCGGGCTGGCGCGCTTCGCCCCCCGAACGCAGAGGGTCGCTCGCCGCCGCCAGGATGCGGTCGCTTTCCTTCAGGATGAAGCCGAGGAAGCTGCGCGCGGCCAGCGAAAGCTCCTTGCCCTTCATGTGCACCGCATACCAGCGCCGCGAGATGGGGAAGCCCTCCACATCCAGTTCGACAATCGTCCCCGCCGCCAGTTCGCGCCCGATATTGCGCCGCGAGAGCACCGAAATGCCGAGCCCCGCCATCACCCCCTGCTTGATCGCCTCGCTCGAGCCAAGCTCCATGTATGGCCGGATGCCCACTCCCGCCCCGGCAAAGACACGCTCGGCCGCCTTGCGCGTACCCGAGCCGGCCTCGCGCACCAGGAATTTCTCCTCCGCCAGACGCCTGATCGCCACCGGCCCCGCGCCGGCCAGCCGGTGCCCGGGCGGCGCGACGACGACGATTTCATTGTCGATGAACGGATGGGCCTCGACCGACATTTCCCGCGGCACCTGCCCCATGATCAGGAGGTCGTCCTCGTTTGCCCTGAGCCGGCGCAGCACGTTTTCGCGGTTGGTCACCACCAGCTGGGGCACCACCTGGGCGTGGCGCTCCACGAAGGCGCCCAGCAGCACCGGCATGAAGTAGATGGCCGAGGTGATGACCGCCAGCCGCAACTCGCCGCGCACCACCCCCTGGCTCTCGGCGACATAATCGCGCAACGCCCCCATGCGCCCCAGTATCTCCTGGGCGGCGCGATAGACCTCGGCGCCCGGCTCGGTCGGGTGCAGCCGGCCGGCGACCTGTTCGATCAGCTTCATCTGCAGCGTGTCGGCCAGCTTGCGCATCTGCATCGAGACGGTAGGCTGGGTCAGGTTGAGCGCTTCGGCCGCGCGGGTGAAACCGCCCAGCCGCACCACGGTTTCGAATATCTGCAGCTGGCGCAGGGTAATTCCCTGGATGAAGGCGTTATCGGATGGGAGGGGCAGGCTCTTCATGGTTCATCCTCCATCATAGCACATTCTCTATGTTTGGAATAGAAATTATCAATTTTGAATTATATCGCGATACTGAAATACTGTCCATGGCGGCGCTTCCCGCGACGCGCAGACATTTTGTGAAACCAGGAGAGGGCAAGGAAACGACCATGGCCAAGTCATACAAGGCGGGTGTGAAAGAATACCGCGATACATACTGGGAGCCGGATTATACGCCGAAGGAGAGCGATATCCTGGCCTGTTTCAAGATCACCCCGCAGCCCGGGGTTCCGCGCGAGGAAGCCGCCGCGGCGGTGGCAGCCGAAAGCTCCACCGGCACCTGGACCACGGTCTGGACCGACCTGCTGACCGATCTCGACTACTACAAGGGCCGCGCCTATGCGATCGAGGACGTGCCCGGCGACGACGACACTTTCTACGCCTTCATCGCCTACCCGATGGGCCTGTTCGAGGAAGGCTCGATCGTCAATGTCTTCACCTCGCTGGTGGGCAATGTCTTCGGCTTCAAGGCGGTGCGCGCGCTCCGGCTCGAAGACGTGCGCTTCCCGCTCTGGTTCGTCACCACCTGCTACGGCCCGCCCCACGGCATCTATGTGGAGCGCGACAAGCTCGACAAGTACGGCCGCCCGCTTCTGGGCTGCACCATCAAGCCCAAGCTGGGCCTTTCGGCCAAGAACTACGGCCGCGCCGTCTATGAATGCCTGCGCGGCGGGCTCGACTTCACCAAGGACGACGAAAACGTCAACTCCCAGCCCTTCATGCGCTGGCGCGACCGCTTCCTGTTCTGCCAGGAGGCCATCGACAAGGCCGAGGGCGAAACCGGCGAGAAGAAGGGTCACTACATGAACGTGACCGCGCCCGACGTCGAAGAGATGTACAAGCGCGCCGAGTTCGCCAAGGAAGTGGGGTCGCGCATCATCATGTCCGACTACCTGACGCTGGGCTGGGCAGCGCATCAGAGCCTGGCCAAGTGGTGCCGCGACAACGGCATGCTGCTGCATGTCCACCGCGCCATGCACGCGGTGATGGACCGCTCGCCCACCCACGGCATCAATTTCCGCGTCTTCGCCAAGCTGCTGCGGCTTCTGGGCGGCGACCACCTGCATTCGGGCACCGTGGTCGGCAAGCTCGAGGGCGACCGCATGGCCACGCTCGGCTGGATCGACCTGCTGCGCGACAAGTATGTGAAGGAAGACCGCTCGCGCGGCATCTTCTTCGATCAGGACTGGGGGCAGATGCCCGGCGTCTTCCCGGTGGCCTCCGGCGGCATCCATGTCTGGCACATGCCGGCGCTGGTCTCGATCTTCGGCGACAATTCGGTGCTGCAGTTCGGCGGCGGCACGCTTGGCCACCCCTGGGGCAACGCCGCCGGCGCGGCCGCCAACCGGGTGGCGCTCGAGGCCTGCGTCAAGGCGCGCAACGAGGGCCGCGAACTCGAGAAGGAGGGCAAGGACATCCTGACCGATGCCGCCAAGCACAGCCCCGAACTGAAGATCGCCATGGAAACGTGGAAAGAGATCAAGTTCGAGTTCGACACGGTTGACAAGCTCGACGTTCAGCACCGCTGATCCGGGACCCCACGAAAGGAATGAAGAAATGAGCGACGTACAAGACTATCCCTCCCGCCTGTCGGATCCCAATTCCCGCAAGCTGGGCACCTTTTCCTATCTGCCGGCAATGGACGACGACGAGATCCGCAAGCAGGTGGAGTATATCGTCTCCAAGGGCTGGAACCCGGCGGTGGAGCATTCCGAGCCGGAAAATGCCGGCATGACCTACTGGTACATGTGGAAGCTGCCGATGTTCGGCGAAACGGACGTGGATGCGATCCTGCGCGAGGTGCAGCTGTGCCGTGAGACCAATCCGGGCAACCACATCCGCCTGATCGGATACGACAATTACAATCAGACCCAGGGCACCGCCATGCTGGTGCACCGGGCCGAGATCAAGGTCTGACCCGAAACGAAGGGCCGCCGCCAGCCGGTGGCGGCCCTTTCCCCATATCCGATACCCGACACCGGCTGCCGGCCACGACCGCCACCGGAACCGCCACGAAGGGAGCAGGCAGAGATGAGCACCCCAGCCCGCGAAGATTTTCTCGTCACCGAAGAGCCCTATTACCGCCCCGTCCAGGACGAGGTGGAGCGCTATGAGGCCGCCTATGGCGTACGCATGCCGGTGATGCTGAAGGGCCCCACCGGCTGCGGCAAGTCCCGCTTCGTCGAATACATGGCCTGGAAGCTCGAAAAGCCCCTGATCACGGTGGCCTGCAACGAGGACATGACCGCCGCCGATCTGGTCGGCCGCTTCCTGCTCGACATCAACGGCACCCGCTGGCAGGACGGCCCGCTGACCATCGCCGCGCGTATCGGCGCGATCTGCTATCTCGACGAGGTGGTGGAGGCGCGCCAGGATACCACCGTGGTGATCCATCCGCTCACCGATCACCGCCGGGTGCTGCCGCTCGACAAGAAGGGCGAGCTGGTCGATGCGCACCCGGATTTCCAGATCGTCATCAGCTACAATCCCGGCTACCAGTCGATGATGAAGGATCTGAAGCAATCCACCAAGCAGCGCTTCGGCGCCATGAGCTTCGACTATCCCGAGGCCGGGGTGGAGGCCGAGATCGTCGCCCACGAAAGCGGCGTCGGCCCCGAAATCGCCGCCAAGCTCGTGCAGGTGGCGCAAAGCTCGCGCAATCTCAAGGGCCACGGGCTCGACGAGGGCATGTCCACGCGCCTGCTGATCTATGCGGGCCAGCTGATCGAGAAAGGCATCCCCGCCACCGCCGCCTGCCGCATGGCGCTGGTCGAGCCGATCACCGACGACCCCGACATGCGCGAGACGCTGGACGCTGCCGTTACCACGTTCTTCGGCTGAGCGATGGAGCGCCTCGCTGCCCGGCCACATGTCCGACCGAGGAGGAGGCCGCGCGCCTGCCCGGCGGCGGGCGGATACCGGACCGGGCCGCGGCGCGCGCCCCGGCTGAGGAGGGCCTGACCCCATGACCGTCAATCTCGACGATTACCGCGAAGACCTGATCGCCGCAGCCCCCGAGCTCGCCGGCACGCTCGATGCCACTTTCGCCGAGGCCGCGCGGGTGATGAGCCCCGCCGCGCTTCAGGAATGGCTCGACGGCGCACGCGGCATCGTCTCCCTGCGCAAGGGCCCCGAACTGCTGATCACCTGGCTCGACGAGATGCCGCTGGTGGCCAAGGAATGCGGCGAGGATATCGTCGGCGATGTGCTCGAGGCGGCCTTCAAGCTCTCCTCGATGGTATCGGGCCAGGTGCTCGAGCGCATGATCGCCACGCTCCCCGGGGTTTCGCGGCGGCTGGGCGACCCGGATCTCCTGCGCGCCTATCTGCAGCTTCTGCACCGGCTTTCGGCGCGCGCCCCGCGGGGCCTGCGCTCGCTGTTCCGGGTTATCGACGAGCTTCTGGGCAAGCTCACCCTCACCGGGCTGCGCCGCTGGGCCGATTTCGGCGCCGATGCCTACCGGCGCGACCTGGTGCGCCAGGCCGCCTATTTCGGCCTGGAGACCGAGGACAGCCGCGCGGTGCTCGAAGCCGAACGCAAGGGTACGCTGTTCATCGACAGCCAGCGGCGGCTGAATTTCTATCTGCGCGCCTTCTGGGGGCGGGACTTCTTCCTGCGTCCGGCCGCGGCCGACAGCACCGCCTTCCGCCCGTTCATCAGCGACGGCGCGCTGCACCTGCCCGATGCGGTGGACGCCATTGGCGGGGTCTCGGGCATCGACCTCTTCCGCGCCATGGCCGCCCATATGGCGGCCCATGTGAGCTATACCGACATGCCGCAGAGCGCCGGCACCCTGGCCCCGGCCGAACGCTACATGATCGGCCTCATGGAAGACGCCCGGGTCGAATGGTGCGCGGCGCGCGATTTCCCGGGGCTCAGGCGGCTCTGGCTGTCGCTGGCCGAGGCCGCCCCCGCCGCCGGCTACGAGCACGAGGCGATGGCGCTGCTGGAAGCCACGGCCCTGGCGCTGCTGGACCCTGCGCGCGAAACCGGCGATGCGCTGCTTGACGATCTCGCCCGGCGCTTCCATGCCCATGTGGGCGAACATGCCCGCGACGGCGCCTTCGCCGCCGATCTGGGGCGCGAGCTCTACGGCATCTTCTCGGCCCGCCGCGCCCTGCCGAGCCTGCGCATCCTCGAAAGCCTCAACCTGCCCTGGCGCGACGACAACCGCTTCGTCTGGAGCCTCGAGGAATTCGAATGGGCCCAGTCCACCGCCTATATCCCCGCTTCCCAGCGCCAGGTGCGCAAGCATGTCTCGCTGATGGAATTCGTCAACGAGGTCGAGGTGGAAACCGCCGGCGACGACGCGCAGGAAATCTGGGTGCTGGGCAGCGAGCTGTTTCCCTACGAGGACGAGGGCATCTCCTATAACGAGATGGAGGGCAAGGAGCCGGTCTCGGCGCCCTTCCACTACCCGGAATTCGACTACCGCGTACAGCTCGACCGCCCGGCCTGGACCACGGTCTATGAGCGCCGCCACGGGCGCGCGGATCCGGAAATCATCGACCGGGTGCTGAGCGAGAACAAGGGCATTTCCCACCGGATCAAGCAGATCATCGACCGGCTGCGCCCCCAGGGCATGACCAGGATGCGCAAGCTGGAGGACGGCGACGAACTGGACCTCAACGCCGCGGTGGATGCGATGGTGATGCTCCGGATCGGCCAGCAGCCGGACATGCGCATCACCATGCGCTCGGTGATCAACCGGCGCGACCTGGCGGTTCTGGTGCTGCTGGACCTGTCGGAAAGCACCAACGATCCGGTGCGCGGCACCGACAAGACGGTGCTGGACCTGACCCGCGAGGCCACGGCCCTGGTGGCGGCGGCGATCGAGGGGATCGGCGACCCCTTCGCGATTCACGGCTTTTCCTCCGACGGGCGCCACGATGTGCAATACACCCGCTTCAAGGATTTCGACCAGCCGCTCGACGAAGAGGCCAAAAGCCGCCTTGCCGGGATGAAGGGCGGGCTCTCCACGCGCATGGGCGCGGCGATGCGCCATGCCGCCTACCACCTGCGGATGCGCCCGGAGCGCCACAAGCTCCTGCTGCTGGTCACCGACGGAGAGCCCGCCGATATCGACGAGCGGGACCCGCAATATCTGCGCATGGACACGAAAAAGGCGGTGCAGGAGCTGCAGAAGGCCGCAATCCACCCCTATTGCCTGACCCTGGACCCGGAGGCGGACCGCTATGTCGCGCGCATCTTCGGCGAAAACAACTTCACCATAATCGACGACATCAGACGCCTGCCCGAGAAGCTGCCCCGTCTCTTTGCCGCCCTGACCGGATAGGCATTTCGCCATGTCTCCCGCTGCCCGGTGCCTGCCGTCCGCAGCCTGCCGGCACCCCCCGCCCGGCCTCGGACAATCCTGCCTCAGACGATCCCCAGCCCCCTGGGCAGATGAATGGCAAAGACCGTGCCCGCTTGGCCGGTCCGCTCCAGCTCCAGCCGCCCGCCATGGCCGCGCACCAGTTCGGCGGCGATCGCGAGCCCCAGCCCGCTGCCTCCGGCGCGGGTGGTGCCGGCAAAGGGCTCGAACAGCGCCTCGCGCGCCCTTTTCGGCAGGCCCGGCCCGGTATCGGCGACGCGGATCACCCATTCGTCCTCACCCTCCTGCGCGGAGATGAGGATCTCTCCTTCGCGGCCGCTGGCACTGATCGCCTGGCGGGCATTGCGCACCAGATTCGACAGGATCCGGTAGAGCTGCTCGGGATCGGCCCGCAGCACCATGCCCGCGGGGATGTCCGCCCCATAGGAAATCTCTCCGCTCTCCGCGCTCAGGCGCTCGCTGTCGAACACCTCCTCGGCCACCTCGGCCAGCGCCACGCGGCTGAGCGAGGGCGCGGGCTCCTCGGCCTTGCCGAAGGCGAGCGTGCTTTCGCACAGGTTGACCGCGCGCGAAATCGAGCTCACGAGCTTGGGCGC
>JALWJU010000618.1 GCA_026997055.1 Paracoccaceae bacterium
GGCGATTCGGCGTGGCGCCGGTGGTGAGCACCAGCGCATCATAGGCGAGGGTCTCGCCGGCAAGCGAGATTTCCCTTGCCGCCGGGTCAATGCGCTCGACCCGCGCACCAAGGCGCAGCTCGATCCCGTGCTCGGCATAATATTCCTCGGGACGCAGAAACAGCCGCTCCCGCTCCATCTCGCCCAGCAGATAGGCCTTGGAAAGCGGCGGGCGCTGATAGGGGGGGAAGGGCTCTTCGCCGATCAGGGTGATCTTTCCGTCATGGCCCAGCGCCCGCAGCTTCGCCACCAGCGACGCCCCGGCCTGCCCGGCTCCGATCACCACGATCCGCTCCATCCTTCCCCTCCCGCATGACCCAGGCCGACGGTCGCCCCATTCCCGGCCCCGTCCACCCGCTCATTTGGCAAGACAGCGCGACCGGGTCCCGATTTTTCGCAGAAAAATCGCCCCGGCCGCACCGCCCGTGCTTATACGGCAGCGACCACGCCCGCGAGCATCTCGCGCACCTGCCCGGCTACCCTGGACAATTCGTCATTGCCCACGCCGGCCATCGAGGCCACCGGGTCCACCGCCGAGACCTCGATTCCGCCATCCACCTCGCGCAGGATCACGTTGCAGGGCAGCATGGCGCCGATCTTGTTTTCCAGCCCGATCGCCTCCCAGGCCATATTCGGATTGCAGGCGCCGAGGATCTTGTAGCCGGGCATGTCCTTGTCGATCTTCTTCTTCATCGTCGCCTTGACGTCGATCTCGGTCAGCACGCCAAAGCCCGCATCGGCCAGAGCCTTGCGGGTGCGGGCGTCCGCATCTTCCATGTTCGCACCTTCCAGCAGGCGGTCGATCGTGTAAGCCATGTTTCATCTCCTGTGTGTTGGTCTGGCTCCTATGTGGGGCAGCACCGGAGGAGCGTCAATCACCCCTGACCCGATTACCCGCGCGAAATGGTCCCATCTGCGTGAGGATCTCCATATCCTCTCCTACTGCCTCGGCCTCGGCGGCAACATATTCGGCCACCGCCGCGCGAAACCGCGCATCGGCGATCCAGTGCAGCGAATGGGTCATGACCGGCAGGTAGCCGCGAGCGATCTTGTGCTCGCCCTGCGCGCCGGCCTCGACGCGAGCGAGCCCGTGGGCAATGGCGTAGTCGATCGCCCGATAATAGCAGAGCTCGAAATGCAGGCAGGAATGGCGCTCCAGCGCCCCCCACCAGCGGCCGAACAGGGCATCGGCGCCGATGAAGTTCAGCGCCCCGGCCACCCAGCGCCCCTCGCGCCGCGCCAGCACCAGCAACATGTCCTCGGCCATCTTTTCGCGGGCAAGGTCGAAAAAGGCGCGCGTCAGGTAGGGCCGGCCCCATTTGCGCTGGCCGGTGTGCTGGTAGAAGGTCCAGAAGGCCTCCATGTGCTCAGGCCCGATCTCGCTGCCGCTCAGCGCCACGATCTCGCCGCCAAAGCCCTGCGCCATGCGTCGCTCGCGGCGGATATTCTTGCGCTTGCGCGAGGAAAGCGCGGCGAGGAAGGCGCCGAAATCGGCATATCCCCGGTTCGTCCAGTGATATTGCTCGCCGATCCGGTGCAAGAGCCCGAGCCGCTTGCCCGCCGCCGCCTCCTCGTCGGCGCAGAAGGTCACATGCGCCGAAGAAAGCCCGTTATCCCCGGCCAGCTGCACCATCTCGCCGAGCAGCGCCGCCCGCCCCTCTTCCTCTCGCCCCGGCAGGCACAGAAGCCGCCGCCCCGGCACCGGGGTAAAGGGCACCGCCACCTGCAGCTTCGGATAATACCGCCCCCCGGCGCGCGCCCAGGCATCGGCCCAGGCATGGTCGAAGACATATTCGCCCTGGCTGTGGCTCTTGAGATACATCGGCGCGGCGGCGATCATCTGCTCGCCATCCCATGCGCTCAGGTAATGGGGCGCCCAGCCGGTGCCTTCTCCGACCGAGCCGCTCTCTTCCAGCGCCAGCAGGAAGCGGTGGGCGGTGAAGGGATCAGCCGGGCGCGCCCCGGTCGCACCCGCGCAGGCATCCCAGTCGCGCGAGGGGATCTCGCCCAGG
>JALWJU010000619.1 GCA_026997055.1 Paracoccaceae bacterium
ACGCTGCCGGTGATCTCCACGCGCAGGCTGCGGTTGTCCAGATGGTAAACCTCTCGCATACCGTCACACTCCGCAACGGTGACAGCGCCAGTGCCGTTCATTGCCACCTGCGCGACACCTCTGTGGTCCGTATATTGGAAATCCTCCAGCGTCAGGCGCAACTCCGTGCCGTCGCTCAGCCGGAACTGCCCCGGCCCGGTGACGACATTGCTGGCGTTGCGCGAAAATTTCAGGCAGTCGGCGACCGACCCGGTCGGCATCGCCAGGGCCAGAACTGCAGCCAAGGCAAGGGTGGGAACCGGGCTTTTATCTGAAAATGCAAGCATGACATATCTCCTGTAATCGGTGTTCGGATACCATTGATCATATGCAACACCCTGCGCCCATCGCGCCGGGGCTGCGCCAATTGCGCCAAGAATGTTACCGGTGGCACCGCCCCGGCGCCGGCCCGGTGCCGGTTTTTCCGCGAGAATCGCGCCTGCGCCCTACTCGACGCAGATCCGGGTGACGAAACCCTCGCGCAGGCCGAACAGCACCGTGGAGAGCCCGGCCTCGGAGGTCAGCGTGAGCTCGGCCTCTTCGAGATAGATTTCGCCGTTCCAGGTCGCCGCATTGGCCAGCGCCACCGCATTGCCCGCATCGTCCGCCAGAGTCTCCGGCATCGGCGCGCCGGTCTTCCAGTTGTCATGGTAGGCGGGGGGCATTTCGGTGCCGGCGGAAATGTTGACGATGGGGAAGGCCGCGCAATAGGCGATGCTGACGGCCTTCACCGGCTTGTCGCCCGACAGATTCAGCCGCATGGCCGCGCTTTGCAGCGCAAGGGCCTCCCCGGCGCCGAGGCATTCGGTTGGCTGCATTTGCGCAACGGCGAAGCCCCCGCTCTTGCCCGGGGCCGGGGTGTAATCCGCCGGCTCGATCTCGATCCCGTAACCCTCGGCGGTGGTAAAGCTGCCCGGGCCGGCGAATGTCCCCTCGCCGCCAGCGGCGGCTTCCAGGCAATCGGCCAGGGCCGCAGCCGGCGCCAGCGGCAGAAGCGCGGCGATGGCGATGGAGAGACAAGGCGGGCTGAACATGCGAGAAGACCTCATCGAAAACAACTTTCCTCCAATGGTGATTGCAAAGCCTCGTTGATCAAGCGCCATATTTCCCCCCCGGGGGGCGGCTGTCAACCGTGGCAATTGAATTATCTTTCGGCTGACGACGCATTGCCGAAAGAAAAATCCGAAACAAAGCTGCACTGCGACACTTTATTCTGCCAAATCCCTGTTGACGCCCTGCGCCCGGCCTCCTAATGTCACGCTCACGAACAAGGGAGCCTCACGGATGCAGCGCATTCTTATCGTAGCGGGAAGCTGGCGCATGGGCCGAAACCCGGGCCGCTGACGGCCCCCGGAACCGCCCCATGCGCCCCCGACATCCTCGGGGGCTTTTTTGTAGTCGCGGGCTTGTTGCGCAATGACGGTGAAACGGAGAGCGAGATGACACGGCAGATGACCGGCGCGAAAATGGTGGTCCAGGCCCTGAAGGATCAGGGCGTGGACGTGGTATTCGGCTATCCGGGCGGCGCCGTGCTTCCGATCTATGACGAACTGTTCCTCCAGAACGACATCCGCCATGTGCTGGTGCGCCACGAGCAGGGCGCGGTCCATGCGGCCGAGGGCTATGCCCGCTCCACCGGCAGGCCCGGCGTGGTGCTGGTCACTTCCGGCCCCGGGGCGACCAACGCGGTGACCGGGCTCACCGACGCGCTTCTGGACTCGATCCCGGTCGTGGTGCTGACCGGGCAGGTGCCCACCTTCATGATCGGCACCGACGGCTTTCAGGAGGCCGACACGGTGGGCATCACCCGGCCCTGCACCAAGCACAACTGGCTGGTCAAGGATACCGACGAACTCGGCGACATCCTGCATCAGGCCTTTCACGTCGCCACGACCGGCCGGCCCGGCCCGGTGCTGATCGACATCCCCAAGGACGTGCAGTTCGCCACCGGCAGCTACACGCCCCGCGCCAAGGCGCGCACCGCCCGCTACAAGCCCCGCCTCAAGGG
>JALWJU010000620.1 GCA_026997055.1 Paracoccaceae bacterium
GGCGGTGAGCGGGGCATGGCCGTAGAGCAGCACCGGCCTGAAGGGCCTTCGGAAGCCGCCGAAGACGCGGCTGTCGCAATCCGGGAACAGGCGCCCGCTGGCCCTCTCCCGCTCGCTCTGGCGGGTAGCGTAATCCGTCGGGCTGAGATAGCGGGCAAGCGCGATCTCCAGCGAGGAACTGGCGACCTTGCGGGTGCGCACGAAGATGAATCCGTGGTTGTGACTGATGATCATGGAAAGGATAGGTGCCTTCGGTCGGCCCACAGACTGTCAGTCCCGCCGCCGGCGGCCTAGCACCCGGAGAAGCGGAGGTAAAGGGCCGAAAGGCGCGGGCGGCGCTCCCTGTCCGGCCTGTCCCGAAAGCGCCCGGAAGCGCCCGGACGCGCCCCGGGACCCCCGCGGCGATGCCGGCGGCGGTGATTGACCTTTGCGGCTCCATCGCTTACCCCGCGCCCATGGCCCGCGCTCCGCTGCTGCAATTATCGGACATCTCCCTCACCTTCGGAGGGGCGCCGCTCCTTGACGGGCTCGACCTGGTGGTGCAGCCCGGCGACCGGCTGGCGCTGGTGGGGCGCAACGGCTCGGGCAAATCGACGCTGATGAAGCTCATGGCCGGGCTGGTGGAGGCGGACCGGGGCAGCCGGGCGCTCGGCCCGGGAGTGCGAATCGCCTATATGGAACAGCACCCGGACATGTCCGGTTTCGACAGCCTGGGAGATTTCGCGGCGGCGGGGCTGGAGGCGGGGCAGGAATACCGGATCGCGCAGGCGGCCGAGGGGCTGGGCTTCGACCCGGAAACGGCGGTGGCCACGGCCTCGGGCGGCGAGCGGCGGCGCGCGGCGCTGGCGCGCCTGCTGGCCGAGGAGCCCGGGCTGATGCTGCTCGACGAGCCCACCAACCACCTCGACATTCAGGCGATCACCTGGCTCGAAGCGCGCCTTGCCCAGAGCCGCGCGGCCTTCGTGCTGATCAGCCACGACCGCGCCTTCCTCAGCGCGCTCAGCCGCGCCACGCTGTGGCTCGACCGCGGCGTGCTGCGCCGGCACGATCGCGGATTCGAGGCGTTCGAGGCCTGGCGCGACAAGCTCCGGGAAGAAGAGGACATCGCCCGCCACAAGCTCGACCGCAAGATAAGGGCCGAGGCGCGCTGGGCGGTCGAAGGCATCTCGGCCCGGCGCAAGCGCAACCAGGGCCGCCTGCGCGCGCTCGAAGCGCTCAGGGCAGAGCGCGCGGCGATGATCCGCCGCCAGGGAAGCGCCGCCATGGCGCTGGAATCAGGGCCGAAATCGGGCCGTAAGGTGATAGAGGCAAAAGGAATATCAAAGGCTTACGGCGAAAGGACGATCCTGCGCGACTTCTCGGTGACGATCGGACGGGGCGAGTGCGTGGCGCTGGTCGGCCCCAATGGCGCGGGCAAGACCACGCTCCTGAACATGCTGATCGGCCGCGAGCCGCCCGATAGCGGACAGGTGCGGCTGGGCACCGGGCTGGAAATCGCGCTGTTTGACCAGAACCGCTCTGCGCTCGATCCCGATGCCAGCCTGTGGGAGACCCTGACCGGCGATGCGGAGCTCGGGATTTCGGGCAAGGGCGACCAGGTGATGGTGCGCGGCAGCCCGCGCCATGTGCTGGGCTATCTCAGGGATTTCCTGTTCAGCGAGGCTCAGGCGCGCGCCCCGGTGCGCTCGCTCTCGGGGGGCGAGAAGGCACGCCTGCTGCTGGCGATGCTGATGGCGCGGCGCTCGAACCTGCTGGTGCTCGACGAGCCCACCAATGACCTCGACATGGAGACGCTCGACCTGCTTCAGGAACTGCTCGGCGAATATGACGGCACCGTGCTGCTGGTCAGCCATGACCGCGATTTCATCGACCGGGTGGCGACCACCACCATCGCCATGGAAGGGGACGGGCAGGCACGCATCTATGCCGGGGGCTGGTCCGATTACCTTGCCCAGCGCGGAGCGGGCGCGCCGGCGACGGGCGAGGGGGCGGAAGCCAAGCCAAAGCGCCGGAAACAAAAGGAAAAACCGACGCGCGAAAAGCCGG
>JALWJU010000621.1 GCA_026997055.1 Paracoccaceae bacterium
CGGTCCCGAAGTTCGCCGTCCTCCAGCAAGGACGAGGGCTTGATGCCGTCGCCGACCAGATTGGCCGCCCAGGCCTCGCAAGCATTCGCCGCATAGCCGTTGGTGACCACCAGTTCCCGCGAACGCGCCAGAAGACGCGACCCACCGGCCGAGACAAGAGAGTTGATGTTCTCCAAGGGCGGCTGCCAGCCCCTGAGCCGGCGCCGGGCCATCGCCCCTTCAAGTCGGGCACGCACCCCCTTCGCCCCGCCGGGCCCCTGGCGGCGCAGGGCATCGAACAGCCCCATGCCTCACAGCCCCTTGTCCGTGGTCACCCGCAGATGCCGCACGATCCGTCGCCCCTCCGCCGCCGCGATCTCGCGCTCCAACGCCTCGATGGCCCGGTCGATCTCGGCGAGGCTGCGGTATTCCACGGTCTTGCCGTCGTAAGTGACACGGGCCACGCCCGAGGACCGCGAGGCCAGGAGCGCCTCACGGCGGGTTTGCAGATCTGAAAGGGTTGCCATGGATCACCCCATGTAATTCGAGCGCACGGTTCGTCGCCGTCGCGGTGCCGGGCGGCTCAAGCGTTTCGGTGTGCCGGCCGTTCCAGGCTCGCCGGTTTCCATGGCCACCTGCCGCTCCAGTTCGGCCCATTGCGCCTGCGACCACCGATCCGCCCCGGCAATCCAGGCGGCGGCGCGGGCATAGACGCGGGTGTCCAGCGCCTCGTTGCGCTCCCTCAGCTTCTGCCATTCGAGCTTGGCGAAGCCGCGCCTGTTCTTCACCGTTACCAGCTGCTCGGCCACCAGCTGCTTGAGCCATTCGCTGTCGGCCCAGCCCGGCAGATGCACGGTGCCGGGCGGGTATGTGGCGCCGGCCGCGATCTCCTCCGCCGTTGGCCGCTCCTGCCTGAGAAAGCGGTAGGTCTCGGCCTTGAAGGTCGAGACCGCCACCGTCCACAGCCGCGCGCCCCGGCGCAGGCGCTTGCCCCCGACCGTGGCATCCACGTAAGTGGGACCGGTCACCGGCGCCGCCCGGTTGAACCCCTCCACGCCCTTCACCGGCGCCACCTGTGCAAATCCCACCTGCCGCGCCCAGGCATAGACGGCCGAGGTCTCGTATCCCGTGTCGATCGCCAGCCGCGCGATGGTCAAATGCGCGTCGCGCGCATGACGCCACGTCCGCCCCAGAAGTTCCGACAGCTTTGCCCAGCACGCCGGATCGGCCGGCCCGCCCTCGATCACCACATGGTCGATCAGCCAGCTTTCCAGACCGCGCCCCCAGGCCCAGACATCGACCTCGATCCGGTCCTTCTGCACATCGGCCCCGGCGGTGAGGAACAGGCCCTTTTCAGGCACCGCGCCCGCCGGCCAGTCTTCTTTCAGCCCCGCAAGCCGCTGCCAGTCGGGCGCCTCGCCGGTCTCCACCCAGGTCTCGCCCAGCGAGGTGTTCACGAAGGTCTTCATCGCCTCGTCACCACCAGCCCGCGCCGACAGGAACGCCTTCACCATCGCCTCGAGCCGAACCCAGGGGGAATAGATTTCATTGAGGTGGAACCCGGCGATGCCGGCAAAGGGCCGCCGCGCACGCCATTCGCCCTTGCCAACGGCCGCCCATCTTGTCTGGTCGTCCCACTTTGCCCCGCAGTGGATGCATTCGTAGCGCGCAGTTTCGGGGCGATGCTCACCCTGCTCGGTCTTGTCCCATCTGACCTGCCCCCATACCAGCACCTGAACCTCGCCACAGTCCGGGCACGGCACCCGGTATTGCCGCTGGTCGCTTTCCTCATACGCCGTTTCGATCCGGCTTGCCCCCTTGTTGGTCGGCGTCGAGACCAGCACGATCTTGCGGTTCCAGAACGTCACCGTGCGCTTTTTCGCCAGGTTCACCGGATCACCCTCGGCCCCGGCGCTGAACGGGTAGCGGTCGACCTCGTCACAAAGCAGCAACCGGATCGGCCGGCTCGCGAGCCCCGAGGGCGCATTGGCGCCGACAATCGTCAGATGCCCGCCCGGAAAGCGCTTGTGCAGGATCTTGTTGTTGCCATCACGCGATTTGG
>JALWJU010000622.1 GCA_026997055.1 Paracoccaceae bacterium
ACCGCTTCCGCGAAGAGGTCGGGCCGATGGCCGATGAGGTCATCGCCGCCGCGCAAGGGCTCTGAGGCGACAGCGACAGCGGGCCGGGAGCGCGGCAGGAGCGCCCCCGGCCCATCGGTTCGGGCCGACGCAGGGAAAGCGCAGGGGGAAGCATGAGCCGCATCATCGCCATCATCGACGCGCTCAGCGAATTTGCCGGGAGGCTGGCGGCCTGGGCCTTTGTCCTGGTGGGCTTCTTCATCACCTACGAGGTGTTCATGCGCTATGTCTTCATCCGCCCGACCGTCTGGGTCGATGAAGTCTCGCGCATCACCCAGATCTGGGCCGCCTATCTGGCGGCGGGGCTGGCGCTCAGGCACCGGGAGATGATCGTGATCGACGTGGCCTTTCGCAAGGAAGGCACGCTCGCACGCCGGCTGGTGGAAAGCTTCGGCCTGGTGCTGATCGCCGGCTTCTGCGCCGTGACCGTGCATTACGGGCTGCAGATATGGTGGGCCTCGACCGTGCGCGGCCATACCACCGACACCTATCTGGCGCTGCCGAAATGGCTTACCCAGGCCTCGATCTGGGTCGGCTTCGGGCTTCTGGGGCTTCAGGCGCTGGCGGAAATCGTCAAGCTCTGGCGCCCCGGGAGCGATGCGAAGGACGATACGGGCGCCGATGCGCCCGCCACGCACGGCGCGGGAGTCGCGCAATGACGGCGCTGCTGATCCTCGCCGCCCTGCTCGCGCTGATGTTGCTCAGGGTGCCGATCGCCTTTGCGCTGGGCGCGCTCGGCGTGGCGCTGCTGTGGCTCTACCCGCTGCCGCTCAATGCGATCCCGCAGCGCCTTTACGGCACCATGGACAGTTTCGAACTGCTGGCGGTGCCGATGTTCCTGCTGATGTCCAACGTGCTGCTCAAGGGCGGCATCGGCCGCGATCTCTTTGCCGCGGTGCAGAGCTGGGTCGGCCACTGGCCCGGCGGGCTGGGGATCGCCACGATCCTGTCCTGCGGGCTGTTTTCGGCGGTGAGCGGCTCTTCGGTGGCTACCGCCGCCACCATCGGCACCGTGGCGATCCCGGAGATGACCGCGCGCGGCTACAACCGCCCCTTCGTGCTCGGCCTGCTGGCGGCCGGGGGCACGCTGGGCATCCTGATCCCGCCCTCGATCCCGCTGATCCTCTACGGGATCGTCACCGAGAACTCGATCCCGACCCTGTTCATGGCCGGGATCGGGCCGGGGCTGTTCCTGCTTGCGGCCTTCATCCTCTATGCCATCGCCTGGGCGCGGCTCGGCCCGGATTACCAGCCATGCGCGCGGGCAAGCTGGGCCGAACGGCGCCGGTCCACGCTCAGGGCGGCACCGACCGTCCTGCTGGCAGCCGGCATCATCGGCTCGATCTATCTGGGGGTGGCGACGCCTTCGGAGAGCGCGGGGATCGGCTTCGTGCTGGCGCTGGCAATCACCGGCGCCATGGGGCGGATGAGCCGCGAGAAGCTGGTCGAGGCGGTCCATGACGCGATGAAGACCACCACCGTGGTGTTCCTGATCATCGCCGGGGCCAAGGTCTTTTCCTACGCCATCACGCTTTACCGGATCCCGCAGGACATCTCGTCGGCGCTCTCGGCAGGTATCAGCGAGCCGGGGCTGTTCATCCTCGCGGTGGGGCTGGTGCTGCTGTTCATCGGGTTCTTCCTCGAAAGCCTGTCGATGCTGCTGATCATGGTGCCGGTGCTCTATCCGTCGCTCGAAAGCATGGGGATCGACCCGATCTGGTTCGGCATCTTCTTCGTGGTGCTGATCGAGACCGCGCTGATCACGCCGCCGGTGGGGATGAACCTCTTCATCATCCAGGGGGTGGGCAAGGCGCGCCTGTCGGAAGTGGTGCGCGGTGCCTGGCCCTTTGCGCTGATCATGCTGGCGACCACCGTGGCGCTGTGGTTCTGGCCGGCGATTGCGCTGTATATCCCCTACAGGCTGTAGGCGGCGGACAGGCAAGAGGCAAGAGACCATGCCACCCGCCCCGCCCGAAGCACCACCGCACGACACGCCCAC
>JALWJU010000623.1 GCA_026997055.1 Paracoccaceae bacterium
AGCCGGCCATCGGTGCCGACAGCCAGAACGGTCAGGCTGGAACTGCCGGCCGCAGCCACCAGGAGGTAGGTATTCCCGCCAATTTCCATCGGAACCATGGCAGTAATGGTCTGGACCGGCAATTCTTCGCCATTGCCCACCGAATATTCGTGTACCGGCAGGCCATCGGTGCCGATTCGGTAGATGTCGATCCCGTGTTCCAGGGCCGATCCGGTAAACAGGAAATCGCCCTCGGCGGTCGAGATGCTGGCCATGGCCAGAATCCCGCTGTCGTAGGTTCCGCTTGTGATGTAGCCGCGATGGGTCGCTCCGGTATCACCAGCCTGAAACACGGAAATTCCCTCGCCTCCCGGTGTGGCAGCATACAGAAACCTGCCGCCGGCGGTGTTGGTGACAAGCAGTGTTGCGGAATTGCCGGCCGATGCACTCAGGCTCAGATGGGTCTGCTCGCTGGCATGCAGGGGGCCGGTGGCATTGGCCAGCAGGTGAGAATAAAGGATCGGCGCCACGCTGCCGGTCATTTCCGGCGCATCGAGGCCGATCCGGTCCGCGCTCATGGATATGGCATCCGTCTGGCTCGCAAGGCCCCCGCCGGCAAGGTCGAATGTCAGCACCAGGCTTTGGGAATAGTCCAGGAACCGAACCCTGCCGGAACTTTCCAGAAAGGTCACATTCACGCTCGGCTGGGAAAGGTACCCGTTGTCCAGCCGTCCGACGATCTGAAAATAAGACACTTGCGAATCCCCTCACGCTCTTGCCTTGTGAGGAAACGTGCCGAATGAGCCGAGCAGCACCGGCGATTTTTCGTGACGACATGGTGGCTTTTGGGCGCAAATTGTATTAAAACGCGGTGACCTTTCGACGCCGGCGCGCAATGGTCCACGCGACTTCAGCTATCCGGTATTTCTGACTTCGAGCTGCTCCCGGGGGTGGAGGCAAGGCGCTCCGTTTCGGTAACATGGGATGACATGATCCTGTTCGAGATTTTTCGCCGCGACAGGTTTCGGCGTTTTGCCAAGGTCTTGCGCGAGGAAGGGCTGAGAAGCGCATTGGTCAGGACCTGGCGGTACCTGGCTCTGCGATTGCGCGGCGGCGGGCCGACCGGGCAGTTTCACATTGCCGGCAGTCCCGAGCATACCGGAGCCTATCTGACACCGGTATGGCTCGACCTGGCGGAAGGGCAGGCTTTTCATGTCACCGAGGCACCGGCCATTCTGACAGGTCGTCGCCAGATAGCCATGATCGGCGATCTGAATTTGCCGCAATGCCGGAAATACCGTGTGGAACAGCCGGACGAATTGTGGCGGCTGGCAAAGGCCGATTATATCTTTTCCCATTACATGGACATTCCCCGCGCAACCTCGATCCTCCAGGATGCGACCCATGTCATGTTCTACCGCCTTGCAAACATGCCGGTGGTCTCGATGCTCGCCTATGAGGCTCGCCGCCTGCGTCTGCCGGTCCTGTATGATATCGACGATCCGCTGTTTTCCGTTTCAGCCTATGGCACCTATCAGAACATGAAGGGACTGCCCGCCTGGCGCCGGCGTCATTTCGTCAACGAGGCCCCGAAATATCTGGATGTGATGAATGGGGCTGATGTGATTTCGGTATCGACTCCCGGATTGGCGGACCATGCACGGATGTACACGTCGCGCCCGGTGCATGTCCGGCGCAATTTCGCCGACAGGGTTACGCTGCAAGCCGGTACTCAGGCGCGGGCGCAGGCGGTTCGCGACCCGAATGTATTTCGTGTGGCATTTGCCAGTGGAAGCAGGGGGCATGAGATCGACTTTGCCGAAATAGAGCAGGATATCGCGACATTCCTCAAGAGGGCGGACAATCGCCGCCTGGTCATTCTCGGTCATTTCGACATGGCCCGACTTCCGGCGAGTCTGCGTGGCAGGGTCGAGGCGCATCCGTTTTCCTCCTACGAGGCCTATCTGAGGGTGCTGGCCTCGGCGGATGTAGCGGTCATGCCGCTGGCGGACGATCTCTTCAACCGCTGCAAGAGCGGTGTGCGGGTCATAGATGCCGCATCGGTTGGTGTGCCGGCACTGGTCGGCACGGTCGGGGATATGGCCAGCCTGATCGAAGACGGACGTAGCGGGAGGGTGCTGGCGCCGGGCGAAAGCTGGGCGGAGGCGCTTGAGCAGATCGCGGCAGAGGGGAATGCCACGGAGATGGGGCGGGCGGCCAGGGCCGATCTCGAGGCGCGCTGGAGTGCTCGCCTGGAGCAGCCGGTGATTGACCGGGAAATCCTGGAGTGGGTGCGCGGATGATCCGGCGGCCGCATGTCCTGGTCGCGAATGTCCATTTCGCGCCCAATACCTATGGCGGTGCCACGATCGTGGCCGAACAGGTCTCTCATGCGCTGATTCGCGACCACGGTTTTCGCGTAACGGCGATTTCCTCGGTTAGCCGCGGCGACCTGATGCCATATGCGCTGATCAAGAGCGAGCATCAGGGGATCGTCAATTACCTGATCAACCTGCCCGCCGGACGCTCCTATGCCGAAACCTATGACAATCCGCAGGTTACCGAGGTGGTCAGCCGCCTGATCCGCAGGCTGGAACCGGATCTGATGCATGTGCATTGCGTGCAGGATATCGGCGCCGGCGTGATCCATGCGGCACGGCGCCAGGGTGTGCCGGTGGTCCTGTCAGTGCATGATTTCTGGTGGATCTGCGAACGCCAGTTCATGATCCGCACGGATGGAACCTATTGCGGGCAGGACCCGGTCAGTATCGAGAACTGTCAGGGCTGCATCGACAACATGGCCCGTGCCCGCACCCGCGATGCGGTTCTGAGAGAGGCTGCCGCCAGTGCCGATCTGATTACCTTTCCCAGCCGCTTTGCCGATGGCCTGGCCCGGCGTTCGGGGCTTGGGGCCGGGGCGTCGATGATCTGGACCAATGGCGTACATTTGCCCGGGCCCGGCTTCTTCGAGGCTCAGGCCCGGCGCCGTGCGAATGGGCGCCTGGCTTTCGGTTTCGTTGGCGGGCCCTCGCCGATCAAGGGATGGCCGCTCATCCGGCGGGCCTTCGAGCAACTGCGGACCGATACCGCCTTTGACGGCTATCTGGTTGACGGCAGTCTTGACGGCAGCTGGTGGCGAGACATCGACATTTCCAGGATGACCGGAAACTGGCGGGTCGTGAATCGCTTCGAACAAGACGAGATGGACGACTTCTACGGACGTATCGACGTGCTGCTGTTCATGTCCCAGTGGAAGGAAACCTTTGGCCTGACCATCCGCGAGGCTCTTGTCCGCGGCATCAGGGTGATCCAGACCGACAGCGGCGGCACGACCGAACATCCCGCTGCCGACCCGGCCCGCCTGATCCCCATCGGTGCCGGACCGACCCGGCTGGTCGAGGAAGTGCAAAGGATCCTGGCCACGCCGGACGATCACCCGCGCCCGCTTTCTCTGCCCTCCTTTGGCGAACAGGCCACCGAAATGGCAATCCGGATGCGCAAGCTTCTTGGGGGCGGGACACTGCTCCCTGTGCGCCTTAATTCTCCCTTGTCCTGATCCCGGCAGCATCGAAAACACTATCGACTCTCTGACGCAGTTCTCCCCTTCGGTCTGCGTAGAACGCGGGGTCGAAATCTATCCGTTTCCAGGCGTCTTCAACCGTTTCGCAGTTCTCCAGAAAATCTTCCATGCCAATGTTTGGCAGGGCCATCGTCTCCACCAGTTCCTGCGTGCGGGAATCGTGGGTGATCCACAAGGCGGGTGTTCCGGATTGCCATGCAGCCATGTTTCCATGCAGGCGCAACCCGACGGAAAAATCGAATTTGCTGCTATCTTCCATCCACTGGTCAGCGGAGTAATAAGTCCGAAGCTTCATGGCGACAAATTCTCGTAAGTCCTCAACCGTCCTTTCCGGCATGAGGGCCTGTGTCAGGCTTGCCTCGAAATTATCGCTGACCCGCTCGGTTGAAAAAGGGTTGTTCTGACGGAGATACTTGATTTCCTCCGGGACGGATTGCTGTACCATGATGCCCCGCCCGGACAGGGTCCATTTGACCAGCCGGCGCTCGACCAGATTCTTCCTTGGGTTCTTTGGCCAGGGCTCATCGGCGTGCGTGATGAAATAGCGCATTGGTTTTTTCAGCTTGCGCTCTATCATATCTGCAAAATCCGGGGCCGGATTGATCAGGTTTGACGGGCAGCCGGTTATTTCAATATCCGTTATTCCGAAACTTTCCAGAACTTGCGCCGTGAATTCGCCACGAACGGAAACTTTCTCGCTCCGCTCCTTGATCAGATCTATCAGGCGCAGGATGCTCGGGTGAAAATCAAATCGGGTTTTTCCAAAATCGTCTGCCTGAGCGCCCAAGCCGATGAATACCAATGGCAGGTTTGACCTTTCAAGAAAATCTACCATGCCGGTAAAGTCAAAATTTTCACGCAGAAAATTTGCTGATGGAATGACCAGTACCCGGCAGGATTCGCTCAGCATTTCCGGAGTCCAAGGGATATCCTGACCGACGACCAGCCGGGGTTCATCGATGAGGTTGTAAACAGCGTATTGGAACATCAGGTTTCCGCAATTCTGACCAGCCCGCTGCATGGCCGTGGTCGTATCCATGAATGGAAGGCCTGGTATGTGACCTCTGGTTCCGGAAATTGCTACTGATTTCGTCATGGCCGCCCCTTCTGACTGATCGGCAAAGTACGCCGGAATTCACGCCCGGAAGATGCTCTGCCATCCTGTTCCGCGATCCCTGAAGCAGGGGATCGGTTTCTTCTTGTCCGCCGCCATGGTATCTGCAGTCGTGTATTCAGGCAACCGCATTGAAATACAAAGCATTTCGCATCAGCACGCAGCAGGCCCGGCACAAGGCGCTTCAGGTTTTCTGCTGGTGGTCTTGGGGGCGGTGTTCAGAAATCCTTCCCGCTCATCTCGACCTTGAGATTCTGAGGCGACAGGCGCATGGCCAGTTCCGAGAAAGAGCTCCATGTCGAGCCCAGGAGCAGTTCTGCGCGCCCCAGGAGCAGGGCGTCGGCGAGGGCGTAGATCAATTGCTCGCTCGAGCGGTCATAGACAGGACGCGGCAGGTAGGTAACCCGGCTGCCATATACTTCCACGAAGCGATCATATGTGTCCGGCAGATCTGCTGCCAGAAATATCCGCTCGGCTCTCCCTTCGTCGATCAGGGTATCGATTCTTTTCATGAAATGCGAGAAGTGACTCTTTGCCCGCCATTCGTGAATCAGCCTGTGACCTTCTTCGGTCCAGTTGGAAGCGTCATCATAGGTATTGTGATCCAGGCCCTTGCCCGCCTCCATGCGCACATGCGCCGACAGGTCGTTGGGGCTGCGTACGCTGGCGACGAGGTCGCGGACCGCTTCGGTGGGGGTCAGGCTGCGCAGGAAGCGGTTTTCGGCCTCCCAGTCGGAATGGGGGGAGTTCAGCACATAGGCCGAGCGGGCGTAGATGTCCTGGCTGTCGGGGGCGCTGATCGGAGCGTCCTTTTCGGCGCCATCCTCGATTTCCATGTAATTGAACACGGCGCAGCCTTCGCTGGCGGCATCCTGTACGAACGAGGCCTCGATCACGGCGCCGTCATAGTCGAACAGGTCGTCGAACCGGCCCTCGCAATGGTGGTCCGGGTCCCAGACGATGACCAGTTCGCGGTCGGTCTTTTCGGCTATGGCCGCGGCGGAGCCGATGGCGCGCATCCGGTTTCCCAGGCCATGCTGTGCGTCAATATAGAACCGGGGTTTGCTCACCATTATCTGCGGTTGGCGCAGGGGCGGGGGTTGCGTTCCGGTCGTGTGGAAGATATCCGCCCCGGCATCCGTGAACAGGCTGTCGTCCAGATCGAGGCGGTAATGCGCGGCATCTCCATCGGCGGGCAAGGGGTCGGGCCCGAGCTTCAGCTGCGCCGGGCTGATGGGTTCGAGCGTACCCAGGCGCTCCCATTCAGGGACATAGATCAGCCCCCTGCCGGCCCTGGCAATCGCTTCGGGCAGGTCTGAAAACCCGCCGCTCAGGACGACTTCCAGCCCGTGGCTCGCGGCGGTCCGGTCGATCTGCGAGAGGATTCGGACGGTCTGGCCGTGATTTTCCAGAGCCTCTTTCGGGAGGAAGACCACGAGATACCCTGCGGGTGGCGGCTCGTGCAGGGTCGTGGATCTCAGGGACACTTCCACATCGAGCGGTCCGAGGCGGGAAAGGGGCCTTTCCAGCAAGAGGGCGAGCTGTTCCCGGTTCAGGTGCAGCACCCGCCGCCCCAATCGCCAGGACAGCAATTCAAGCGTGGCATAGTGGTCGGCATCTTTCTCGATCGTTTCGGGGACATATGCCGGCTCCCAGCCGGTCCGGCGCAGGGTCATGTTGCCGGCGTCATCCACGGTGCCGGAAACCGGGAGCAGGGTTTCGTTCCTGGTCCAGACGGGCATGACATTCGAAAGGAAGTGATTCCGGCGAATCAGGTAAATCGTGCTCGAGGTGATTTCTTCCCGCGCGGAGCGGGGCTTGTCGTCTCCGGTATCCAGTCCGGTGCGCTCTTCGTCCGAATGGTCCAGGTGGTGGATGGTCGAGGCAGCCACATCCTGCCGGATGATGCCGATATTGACCAGGCGCTGGTAGAGGTCATCGTCGTCCCAGCCATAGGTCTTGATGAATTCGTTGAAGCCGCCGACCTTGGCCAGATCTTCCTTGTGAGCGAAGAAGAATCCGTTCACATGTTCCTGTCCCTTTTCCGCATTTCGCCAGTTGCCGGCAATGAAATGCTGGGGGGTCAGCTGATTCCGGGTGAAGAAATCCGCACCGAGCACGATATCGGCATCCACCTTCAGCACCTGGATGCAGCGTGCCACCCGGAAGCCGATATTGAAGGCATATGACAGGATCCAGCGCGGCTCGCTTTCGACCCGGATGACCCGGATGCGGCGATCGGTAATTCCGGCGGCGAGCAGGGATTCCCGAACCGGGATGTCCGAGGACCAGTCAACGATGACGATTTCGGTGATTGCCGCATGTGGCAGCCAGGAGGCCAGGGCCCGGATCAGATTTTCGCTGCGGTTCATGGCGCAGGTAACGAGGCTGATTCCGGGCTCGCCTTCGGCAGTGATCGGCCCCAGGCGTATCTGTTTGTCCTTTTCCGATGCCTTCCCGGTGCTGCTGCTGGCAGTATCGTTCCCGGGGGGGGCTTCGTGCGGCAGGGGGGGTCTCGACTTGCTGGTGAAGGAGGGCCAGTCAATCTCGAGCTTGTACACCCGCGCGGCGTTTTCCAGAAGCGCCATGCGCTTTTCGCGCAGTTCCGCGCTGCCGGAGGCGACCTGTGGGCAGGCGGCGAGAAGCGCTTCTCTGGCTTTTCCGTCGTCTCCGGCCATATGCGCATCATGCGCAGCCCGTAAATGCCTCCAGAATGTCATGGGATCTTGCGACAAGGCCATCTCCAAATTGTCCTGCTGGGTGAATATTTCTCGAAATGAATCGTAAAGATCACGCGTGAAACTATAATTTCATCCATGGAGACGTGCAAGCCGAACCCGGGTAAATTTCATGGGGATGGGAAGCTCCCCGCTCATGGGGTGAGCATGGAGGGCGCTCCGGGGCGGTTTGCGCCGTCGCAAACACGGGATCAATGGGTCCTGGTCCTGAACCGCGCCGCCAGCAGCCGCAGGGGATACGTCACGCGCCAGGAGCTGGATGAAAGCACCGCATCAAGTTGCGCCTGGAGGGCTGCATTATCGGCTTCCAGACGGCGGATCCGCTCTTCCAGGGCTTCCGGCGGGTATGCACTCGACATGTGGCGAAGCTGTCTCTGCAATGCGCGGTTTGCCCGCATGAGGCGTGCATTTTCGATGCGCTGTTGCAGGAGGTCGTCTTGCATGGCGTGTTTTCCGGGACTGTGCGGCTATTGGTAGTATCTTGCCGATGCCTGCGCAAGGCTGGCGCGGTGTTCCGGCTACAGCGGGCCGTGGCCGAGCGCGCCTGACATGGCCTCGGCCAGCCGGGTAAATCGCGCGTTCATGTCCGCGCCGGTATCGGGTTGCAGCAGGGCGACGATCCGGGGGGCAAGCTCGGCCGTGTCGCCAAAGATGAAGGTCTCGGCGCCGTCATGGCGGGCCATTTCCTGTGCGACCAGTGTGCCATGGCGGCAGAGCAGGGGGATCGCGGCGGCGAAGCACTCGTTGGCGAGACCGGATTCCATGTCGCGGTAGCTCTCTGCCCGGTGCAGGAGGATGACGAGCCGGGCGTTGGCGAGCAGCTCGCGGTAGGCCTCCTGCTCCAGGAAGCCGGTCTGCAGGGAGACCATTGGCGACAGGCGGGCACGGATCTGGTCGAGCAGCGGGGTGAATTGCGCTTCGGCGTCGTTCACATGCAGGGCCAGGGGCTGGTCCGGCAGGACTGCCTGAAGCCGGTCGATCAGTTCCGGCAGGTCGCCGATGCCCTTCTCGACCTTGGCATCGCCGGCATAGAGCAGGATATGCCCGCTGCCGCCGGAAGGTGAGCGGGATACGGGCCGGGCCTCGATCATGCTCAGCGTGTAAAGTGCGACATCGCGCGCGCCCAGATGCTCAAGCTCCGCGCGCCGCGTTTCGGAGGTGGCGTGTATCCGCAGCTGCGTGATCTGTCCGGGCAGTTCGCGCAGGGCGGTCTCGAAAAGTGCCTTGCGCCCGGCATCCCGTATGGTGAAGCCTTCGGGGCCGGCCTCCAGGCCGGCGCCGGTAAGCATGTAGAGCGACAGCGGCACTTCGAAGCGCCGCCCCCGGAGCCAGGACCAGTGCAGCACTGCCGCCAGGGTGATCGGCGTGACATTCAGCACCAGCACCCTTTCGGCGCGGGCAAGCATCGGATCCGCCCTGAGCAGAGCCAGGGCCAGGGCCTGGGCGGCGGCTTGCTCCTGGCCGGCGGCAGCGCTGTCGCCGGGCTTGCGCAGGAAGCCCTCGTAGCCGGTGGCCGGGAGCATCGCCAGCACCGGCGCTCCGGCGATCTCGGTCAGGTCGATGTCGTGATTGGTCAGTATGGCGATGTGCTCCGGCG
>JALWJU010000624.1 GCA_026997055.1 Paracoccaceae bacterium
CGGCGCCCGGCGCACCACCGCCCATATCATGACCGTGGACGGGGGCAATATCGAGGCCAGCCTGCGCTGAGGGGCTTTCGCGGATGCCCCGGTTCCCTGCCGGCCCGGCGCCCCTGCCCGGGCCTCATCCGGCCAGGGGCAGAAGGTATATCGCCGCGGCGAGGACGAGGAAGGCGGCGGTGAAGGCGGTGAAGGCACGGCGCCAGAAGCGGCTGGGAGCGAGGCCGAGATAGCCGTTGAGCACATGGCGGGCCTTCCAGCCGGCAAGGGCGAGGAAGGCAATCCCGGCCCAGGGCGCGCCCGGGGGCGCCAGGCGGGCCAGAAGCGCGGTGGCCAGGCCGAGGGTCCAGAGCCAGGCGAGGGTTCGTGCCGGTGCATTCATGTCAGCGCAGCAGGTAGATGATGGGAAACAGGAGGATCCAGACCAGGTCCACCATGTGCCAGAACTGTGCGCCGGCCTCGACCAGATGCGGGCGCGGGCGCCCGATCAGCAGGGCGAAGATTACCATGCCGGCCAGCACATGGGCGGCGTGGAAGCCGGTCAGCAGGTAGTAGAAGGTGTAGAAAGCGCCGCTCTCGATGCCGATCCCGTGGGCGGCATGGGCGGCGTATTCGCGCCACTTGATGGCCATGAACAGGGCGCCGAGCGCAAGCGCGCCCATGAGCCATGGCCGGGTGCGCGCGGGCGAGGTCTCGGCGCTCTGCGCGGCCATGGCGGCCATGTAGCCCGAGGTGACCAGCACGATCGTATTGAGCGCGCCGGCGGTGCGGTCGAGCGTATCCTGGGCTGCGGCGAAACCCGCCGGGTCTGTCACCCGCACGCCGAGAAAGGCCAGCAGGCCGGCGCCGAAGACCAGCAATTCGCTGACGATCAGCACCCAGATCATCAGGTCTCCGGGCAGTTCGGCGAGCAGGCCTGGCCGCTCTGGCGTGTCGCTCATGCGCCCCCCGTGACCTGGCGGTAGATTTCGGGCAGGGCGGCGGTGAGGCGGTCGGGCTCGGCCACCACCGAGAAGCCCCCCTGCCCGAAGATGCGGGAGAACCACGCCTGCCCCTTGCGGTCGATCACCACCCCGTGCACGGCCTGGCCCAGCCGGCGCGCCTCGCGCACGGCCATGCGCGTGTCCTCGATGCCGTGGCGGCCTTCGTAATGGTCGAGGTCGTTGGGCTTGCCGTCGGTGATGACCAGCAGCAGGCGGCGGCGCGTGGCGCGCTCTGCAAGCCCGGCGCTGGCGTGGCGGATGGCGGCGCCGAGGCGGGTGTAGAAGCTCGGCGTCAGCGCGCCGATGCGCCGCTCCACCCTGGCGCCCATCTCTTCGTCGAAGCCCTTGACGTCGAGCACGAAGACCCGGTCGCGCCTGAGCGAAGAGAAGGTCTGGATCGCGAAATCGTCGCCGCAGGCATCGAGCCCCCAGGCGAGCGCCGCCAGTGCCTCGCGCTCCACGTCGATCACCATGCGGCTGCCGATCGCGCTTTCGGTCGAGCGCGAGGTGTCCATCAGCACGCTCACCGACAGGTCGCGCGCCTGGCTGCGGGCGGCGCGATAGACGCGGTTGTGCCCCTCGCCGGTGGCGCGCAGCTCGACCAGCGAGGCAATCGCCGCCTCCATGTCCAGCTCGTCGCCGTCAAGCTGGCGCGGCAGGATCACCCGGCGCGGCCTCAGCGCCTCGAACTGGCGCCTGACCGCGCGGATGCGCCGGCGCGCGGCCGGATCGGTGGTGAAGCGCGCGGGCGCCTCCGCCGCGGGGGCGGGGCTTGCGAGCACGCGCGCATGGTCCGGCAGATACGCGCCGCGCCGGTGGTCCCATTCGGGATAGACATGGATATCGGAGAGGCGCTCGCGCTCGGCGTCCTCGGGCGCGAGATCGAGGTGGAACTTGAGCCGGGTCGCGGTCTTCCTGCTGACCTGGCCCAGCGCCAGCTCGTCCTGGTCCTCGGCCGCGCGCCGGGCGGTGTCTTCGTCCTCGTCCTCGATGCGCCGGTTCAGGTTCAGGCTCTCGACCCAGGAAAGAATCGCCTCGAAACG
>JALWJU010000625.1 GCA_026997055.1 Paracoccaceae bacterium
CTTTCTGATCCACCTCGCCGGCGCCACCATGCTGCTGCTGTTTGCCGTGCGCATGGTGCAGACCGGCATCGAGCGGGCCATGGGGCCGAGCTTTCGCCGCATCATCACCAGCCGGCGCGACAGCCGCATCCAGGCGGCGCTCGCCGGCGTGATGCTGGCGATCGTGCTGCAGAGCGCCACCGCCGCCTCGCTGCTGACGGCGGGCTTTCTCGCCTCGGCGCTGATCGGCTTCACCGCCGGGCTTGCGACCGTGCTGGGGGCGGATCTGGGCTCGGCGCTGGTGATCCAGCTCCTCAGCCTGCGCCCCGAA
This sequence comes from Paracoccaceae bacterium, assembly GCA_026997055.1. Taxonomy (GTDB): domain Bacteria; phylum Pseudomonadota; class Alphaproteobacteria; order Rhodobacterales; family Rhodobacteraceae; genus JAAEUB01. Next base: position 311 of record JALWJU010000625.1, read on the forward strand.
TGGCTGATCCCGGTGCTGCTGGCGGCGGGCGGCTATCTCTTTCTCAAGGTCGAGGCGCGCACGCCGCGCCAGATCGGGCGCATCCTGATCGGGGTCGCCCTGATCCTGCTCTCGCTCAGGCTGATCTCGGAATCGGTCGAGCCGATCCGCGAAAGCGCCTTCATGCCGGCGCTGGCGGGCTATCTGGAGCGCGATTTCGTCACCGCCTACCTGGTGGGCGCGGCGGTGACCTTCCTGATGTATTCCTCGGTGGCGGCGATCCTGATGACGGTCACCTTTGTCGCCATCGGCGTGCTGCCGCTGGGCGCCGGGGTATCGGTGGTGATGGGGGCCAATCTGGGCTCGGCGCTGCTGTTCGTCTGGCTCAGCCGGGGCATGAGCCCGGTCGCGCGCCGCCTGCCATTTGCCAACCTGCTGCTGCGCGGCGCCGGCTCGGTGGTGGCGCTGCTGCTGTTCAACCTCACGCCGCTGATGGAAGTGACCAGCCTGTTTCCCGACGAGCACATGCTGGTCATCGCCCATGTGGTCTTCAATGCCGCGGTGCTGGCGCTGGCACTGCCCTTCCTGCCGCTGCTCGAGCGCCCGTTCGCGCGCCTCTTGCCCGACCGCAGCGCCATGGCGGCGGAAAACGGCCTCAGGCCCCCGACCGCGCTCGACCGTTCGGTGCTCGACCGCCCGGCCCAGGCCATTGCCAGCCTGACGCGCGAGGTGCTGCGCATGGGCGAGATGGTCGCCGCCATGGCCGCGCCGGTGATGGAGCTTTACGCCTCCGGCGACAAGGCGGCGATCAAGGCGGTGCGCGCCGCCGATCACGAGGTCAACAAGGCGCTCGACGACATCCGCCGCTATGTCGCCGATATCGACCGCACGGACATGACCAAGGCCCAGTCGCGCCGCATCCGCGAGCTTGTGGAATACGCGATCAGCCTGGAGACCGCGGGCGACGTGATCAGCAAGAACCTGATGGTGCTCGCCGCCCAGAAGAAGCGCGCGGGGCTGCGCTTCACCGAGGCCGGGAGGGCCGAGCTCGAGGCGCTGCACGAACGGGTGATGAACAATATCTCCCTGGCCATGAACGTGCTGGTGAGCGAGGATATCGAGAGCGCGCGCCTGTTGATGAGCGAAAAGGCCGAACTGGCCGCGCGCGAGCGCAAGAGCCGCAAGAAGCACCTCAAGCGCCTGCGCGAGGGCGACGAGCGCAGCTTCGACACCTCCGACATCCACCTGGAGACCCTGCGCGCGCTCAAGGACCTCAATGCGCGCATCTCCGCCATCGCCTATCCGATCCTCTACCGCCACGGCCAGCTCCTGGAAACGCGGCTGGTGGAAAGCGTGGAAGAGGAAGAGAGTGAAAATCAGGAGGCCCGCTAGGGCGCCGGGACGAGGAGAGAAAGACATGCCGGGAAATCTGACGCTGGAAGAACTGGGCCGCCTGGTCGAGAGCGGCGAGATCGACACCGTGCTGGCCTGTATCGTGGACATGCAGGGCCGGCTGATGGGCAAGCGTTTCCTCGCGCGCCACTTCGTCGATAGCGCCTGGGAAGAGACCCATTGCTGCAATTACCTGCTGGCCACCGATCTCGAGATGTACACGGTCGAGGGTTACGCCTCGACCTCCTGGGCCAGCGGCTATGGCGACTACCTGATGAAGCCCGACCTCTCCACCCTGCGCCGGGCCGACTGGCTCGAAGCCACCGCGCTGGTGCTCTGCGA
>JALWJU010000626.1 GCA_026997055.1 Paracoccaceae bacterium
GGCCGATTCGACCGGCGCCCGGGCTGGCGCCGGCCGCGCGGCGGTGGCATGGTGGGCGGGAGTGGAACGGGAGGAAGCGCCATGGCACAGGATTTCGCAGACCGGGTGGCGGCCCTGGCGGTGCGGTACCCGGACAATCTCGCGCTGCAGGCATTTGATCCGGGCTGGTATGCCTCCCTGACCCCGGCGCTTCGGGCCCGCTTGCGAAAGTGCATGAATTCGGGCCTCGAGAATCCCGACAGCCAGATGGGCTGTTATGCCTGCCAGCCTTCGGATTACGACGATCTGCGGCCCTTCTTCGCCAGGGTGATCTCGCGCTATCACCGCGTCAGCGAGGAGGCGCGCCATGTGAGCGACTGGCGGCTTTCCGGCGTCGAGGGCCTGCCCGAAGACGGTGTGCTCGACCTCGCCCGCTTCGGCCTGCCGCCCTTGTCCATGCGGGTGCGGGTGGGGCGCAACCTGGCCGATCTGCCGCTGCCCGGCGCCATGTCGCGCGCCGACCGGCTGCGCCTCGAAGCGCGCATGGCGGCGGTATTCGACCGGCTCATCGCCCGGCCCGATTTCGGCGGGGCGTATCACTCGCTCACCCCCGGCCATGCGCGCCAGATCGACGCGGCCGCCTATCGCCGGCTGGTTGACGCCCATATCATGTTCAGGCCCATGGACGGCGACCGCTACCTGGAGGCCGCCGGGATCGCCGCCCACTGGCCGCACGGGCGCGGCTGCTATGTCTCGGCGGACCGGGCCTTCATCATCTGGGTCGGCGAGGAGGACCACCTGCGGATCATGGCGATGCAGCGCGGCACGGTGCTCAACGACGTGTTCGACCGGCTCAGGGCCGCGCTCGACCTGATCGAGGGCCTTGCCGGCTTGCGCTTCGCATGGTCGGACGATTACGGCGCCGTTACCTCGTGTCCGACCAATCTCGGCACCGGGATGCGCGCCTCGCTGCACCTGCCCCTGCCGCGGCTCACCCGCGGCGGCACCGATACCCGCGTCAGGGAGATCGCCCGCCCGCTGGGCCTGTCGGTGCGCGGTATCGGCGGCGAGCACACGCCGGTCGGCGCCGACGGCACCGTGGACATCTCCCCCTCGGCGCGGCTCTGCATCACCGAGGCCGGGATCCTCGCCGCGCTTTACAAGGGCGCCGGGCGGCTGATCGAGGCCGAGCGCGCCGCCTGAGCCGGGCAACCGGGCGCGCGTCAAAGGCATACACAACATATCTCGAATGTGTTATATGACGCCCGGGCGCAACTCGGAGCGCAACGAAGCAACGAAAAGGACACAGCGAGAGGGCCGCGCACGGCCCGAAGGGAGGAAAGATGGCTGCATTGTTTTCACAGGACTGGATGCTCGAATTCGGCACCGCATGGAACGCAGAGCCGGAACTGGGCCAGGCGCTCGCCAAGATCGAATTCAACTCGAATATCGGCTATGGCTTCATCGGCGAGGATGCCGCGCGCGGCTTCATCAAGGTCGAAAACGGCATGGTCACCGAGGCCGGCGAATATGGCGGCCAGGAGCTGAACTGGGACCTGCGCGCCTCCGAGGCCGACTGGAACAAGTGGCTCGACAAGGGCCTGGGCATGGTCGCGCTGGGCATGGCCTATACCCGGCGCAAGCTGCGCTTCGAGGTGGGCGATTACGGCGCCATGATCAAGAACCCGGCCATGGCCGGCCCCTTCATCAAGAGCTTTGCGGTGATGGGCCAGATCGCGCGCGACTGAGGCCGTTTGACGAAAGCGGCCCGTCCGGGCCGGTTGGCCATCGGCACTGTCGGCGGGCATGTTGCGCGGGCGGGCGGGGCGCCGGCCCGGGGCTGGTGGCGGAAGGGGCGGTTCAGCTCCGGTCGCGCCAGTGGTTGACGATCGGGTAGCGGCGGTCGAGCCAGAAGCTGCGCGGGGTCAGGCGGGTGCCGGGGGCGGACTGGAAACGCTTGTATTCGCTGATGAATACCAGATGCTCCACCCGCTTGACGGTGGCCCGGTCGAAGCCCTCGGCGACCAGTTCTCCGACTGAGG
>JALWJU010000627.1 GCA_026997055.1 Paracoccaceae bacterium
CATAGGCCATGCTGTTTCTCCCTCTATTGCGAAAATATCCTCAGGATCCGGCTCCGGATCCCGGCCCGGCGGCCATCTTTCAAAGCGCCACGGTGCGCGCCTGCAGGCGCATGCGCCCGCGCATGCCGGGATCCTCCGGCGCCATGAAGGTTTCCGCCCCCTGAAAGCGCAGCCACAGGGCCCCGGCGCCGTTCAGCCCCAGCACGGCGCCATGCAGCGCCGCTTCCACCATTGCCAGCAGCCGCTTGGCCTGGGCATGGCCGCGATAGGCGGTGAAAACCTCGATCGTCAGATCGTGAAGCCAGCCGCGCATGGTTTTATCGGAGGCATCGCGAACCCGGTCCGTCCCCAGCAGGATCAGCGGCAGGGTCCCGTCATCGGCAGGATGATCGTAGATCACCGCCCCTTCGCCAAGCAGGGCCGGATCGGCGGCCAGTATCCGATAGAGCGTCCGTTGCAGGTCATAGGAGGGCGATGCGCTCATGCCCCCCTCCCCTGCCCGGGGCCAAGCCGGCGGCGCAGGGCCCGGGCCAGGGCCTCGCCCAGCTCGCCTTCCCGGAGCCTGAGCGCCGGGCGCAGGAACGGTTGCGGCGCGCGCCTCATGCTGCCGAGTTCCAGCAAAGGTGCATAAGGCGCGTCGGCGCCGCCGGCATTGATGCGCAACGTCGCGTCCTTCAGCTGAAAGCCGATACTGGCGGCCAACGCGCCGGAGCGGCTGACCGGCCTTGTCCCCGGATCGTCGAGACGGTGGCGGATCATCGCGGATAATCTGTCCCCTTCCGCGGCCAGCATGTCTGCCGCCCCCTGCCTGATCGCCGCATGCAGGCGTGCGAATAACGGCGGAAGAGTCCCCCTCATATTTCCGGTCATGGCATGATCTCCGTCTGAAAAATCTGCCAGCGTCCGCTTTCGTCCAGCGAACGGGCGAGAACGCGAAAACGCCGCCCGCCGTCGCGAAAGGCGCTGATGTCCTCCGTGGCCGCCGAACTGCGCAGAACGATCTCATGAGTGACACGAGGGGCGCTGCCAGCCCAGCCGCCCCGTGGCGGGCGCAGGGGGCGGATCCGCCCCCAAACCGTGCCCGCATCGGCGGTTTCAACCGCCAGCCCTCCGGCGCCATCGTCTGTTTTCCGGTCCTTTTCCAGCACCAGCCGATGACGCAACGCCCCGATGGGCATTGTCATATCCTTCATGTTCTCTTCCTTCGGAATCTCCCCGGGTGGGGTTGACTGCCTGACCGCGGGGGAGGTATGGGCCCTAAAGAACCAGGCGCCGGTAAGGGGCCAGCAAGGCCAGCGCCATTTCCGGCATGCCGGCTGCCGCCGTTCCGCCCTGATCGCCGCGATTCTGATAATGCCAGGCCGTCAGGGCCAGCAGGGCCGCACGCACCCCGCCCGGCAGATCGGCCCGCCCGCCATATCCGGCCAGATCGCGGATGCGGATCGACCGGTAACAGCGCCCGACCGGCGGCCCGGCATGCTGACGAAACGTCTCGACAATCTCATCTCCCGCCACGCGGCGCAGCACGGCATCGGCATCCGGGTAGAGGGAGGCGAGCGGGCCGATCACCTCGCGATAGGTCGCGGCGGCGCCGATGCGGAGGCCCTCCTCCGTCTCCTCGACGCCCGCCAGATCCCGCACACGGCCGGTCCAGACGATGGGCGAGGGACGCCGGTGCTGCTTGGTGATCCAGAGCCCGACGTCGGTGGCGCCGCCGAGGAGCGTGGCCCCCGGATGTTCGAGCAGCAGGCGGGCCAAAGCCTCGGCCGTGGCGGGTGCGTAGAACATCCGCCCGCCGCGGCCCACCGCCAGGGTCTCGCCGTCCCGCCAGCGTTCGAGGAGGGCCACCGTTTCCGCTTCGCGCGCCTCGAGATGGTCGCCCCCGGGCGTCTCCTCGAGCCGGCGCCCGGCCGCCAGGATCGGGCCGTATCCCGTGCAGCGGCAGAGATTGCCGGCGAGCCCGTCGGTGAGCGGCGGACGCTCGCCGGCGGGTGTCCGGAGACGGGCGTAGAGGGCCAT
>JALWJU010000628.1 GCA_026997055.1 Paracoccaceae bacterium
GGCAGCGGCAGGCACCGGCGCGGGCGCCGCCGCGCGGCGCGGGGCCTCGGCAATGGTGGTAGCCGGAGAGGCGGGCTTGACGATGACCCGGGTGCGCTCACCATTGGCATGGCGCACGATATAGGAGATCCTGCCGCTCTGGCCGGCCTCGCAGCGCAGGGGCAGGCGGATGCCATCGGCGCGCACCTGCCTGTCGGCGCCGCCTTCGGGGCAGGTGAGGGTCACGGTGCGGGTGATTTCGCTGCTGGGCGCCGGTGCGGGTGCCGGTGCGGGTGCCGGGGCGGGCGACGGTGCGAGCGCCGGGGCCGGTTTACGCGCGGAAGCCGGCGAAGCGCTGGCGACACTCGGTGCCGGGGCGGGCCTCGGAGACGATTCGCTCGCCGGTGCCGCCTCGGCCCCGGCAAGGGTCGGCCTGGCCCCGCAGACCACCTTGCGGTCGCGGGTCACCTGCGGCACCCAGGTCACCGCCCCGCCGTAACCGGCGCGGATATAGATGCAGCCGCGGCTGTCCACATAGGTGCTGGAAGTGTAGTCAGATGGCGGCACTTCCGCCGGTTGCGCCCCGTCCCGCAGGCTGAGCGCCTGCGCGCCCGTTGCAACAAAAGCAAAACTCAATGCTACGGCAGCAGCCCTGGTCAGCAGATTCATGTCGTGCCCCCACACGTTTTGTGAGGGCAGATTGACTCATACACGAGATTTAGTAAAGCCCGCCGGGCACTTGCCTGCCATTATCCGCCCGCGCGCCCGATTTTCGCAGAAAGATCGCCCCCGCCGCAAGCTCACTTGGTGCCGAACATCCGGTCCCCGGCATCGCCCAGCCCGGGCACGATATAGCCCTTGTCGTTGAGCCGCTCGTCCAGCGCCGCGGTGACGATCGGCACGTCCGGGTGCGCTTCCTGCATCCGCGCCACGCCCTCGGGCGCGGCCAGCAGGCAGAGGAAGCGGATGTTCTTCGCCCCCGCGCCCTTCAAGAGGTCGATCGCCGCGGCCGAGGAATTGCCGGTAGCCAGCATCGGATCGACGGCGATCACAAGCCGGTCTTCGAGCCCTTCGGGCACCTTGAAGTAATACTGCACCGGCTTCAGCGTCTCCTCGTCGCGGTAAAGGCCGACAAAGCCCACCCGCGCCGAGGGGATGAGCTCCAGCACCCCATCCAGAAGCCCGTTGCCCGCGCGCAGGATCGACACCAGCGCGAGCTTCTTGCCGGCGAGCACCGGGGCGTCCATCGCCGTCAGCGGGGTCTCGATCCGGCGCGTGGTCATGGGCAGCTCACGGGTGATCTCGTAGGCGAGCAGCTGGCTGATCTCGCGCAGAAGCTGGCGAAAGACGGCGGTCGAGGTGCTCTTGTCGCGCATCAATGTGAGCTTGTGCTGCACCAGCGGGTGCGTCACGACGGTCAGGTGATCATACATGGGCTTTCTCCAGCTTTTTCTCGATCCGCGCGCGGGTCGCTTCATCGCAGAAGGCGGCCCGGGCGGCGGTCTGGTTGAGGGCGGCGAAATCGGCTTCCTGCCAGCCGAAGGCCTCGGCGAGGGCCGCGTATTCGCGCACCATGTCGGTGTGAAAGAAGGGCGGGTCGTCGGTGGAGATCGTCACCCTTACCCCGGCTTCGCGCAGGGCGGAGACCGGGTGCGCGGCGAGGCTGTCGTAAAGGCCGAGGGTGACGTTGGAGCCGGGGCAGACCTCGAGCACCGTGCCGGTCTCGGCGAGCCGGGCGACGAGCGCCGGATCCTCGGCCGCGCGCACCCCGTGGCCGATGCGGCTGACGCAGAGATGCTCGAGCGCGGCGGCGACCTCTTCGGGCCCGCGCCACTCGCCCGCATGGGCCGTGAGCCCCAGCCCGGCCTCGCGCGCCATGTCGAAGGCATAGGCGAAATCCACCAGTTCGCCCGCATTCTCGTCGCCGGCAATGCCGAATCCGGTGATGAAATCACCCGCGCTTTCCTGGGCGCAAAGGGCGGTCTCGCGCGCCTTTTCGGGCCCGAAATGACGGATCGCGGTGATCACCCCGCGC
>JALWJU010000629.1 GCA_026997055.1 Paracoccaceae bacterium
TCAGCCCTCCTCGGGGCGCAGCCAGAGCCAGATCAGTGCTGCGCCTGCAAGTGTCAGCAGCGGGATCATGGCCAGGTTGACCGCGTTCCAGCCCTGCTGGGCATTGCCTCCCGAGCAGTTCATCAGCAGCCCCGAGGCGAAGGAAGCCATGGTCACCCCGCCGAACACGATCATGTCGTTGAGCCCCTGCACGCGGCCCTGTTCCTCGGGTTCGTAGGTCGAGGCCAGCATGGTGGTGGCGCCGATGAAGCCGAAATTCCACCCCACCCCGAGCAGCACCAGGGCGATGTAGAAATTGCCGAGCTCCACTCCGTTCAGCGCCACGATCCCGGCCCCGGCCAGGATCGCGAGCCCGGTGGCGATCACCTTGCGCACGCCGAAGCGGGCGATGATATGGCCGGTGAAGAAAGAGGGCACGAACATGGCCAGCACATGCGCCGAGACGATATTGGCCGCGTCGCTTTTCTCATAGCCGCAGCCCACTACCGCAAGCGGGGTCGAGGTCATGACCAGATTCATCAGCGCGTAAGACACCATGCCGGTGATGATGGAGACGGCGATGACCGGGGTCTTCAGCAATTCGAGCCTGGAGCGCCCGCCGGTGCCGTTTTCGGGATCTGCGGGCGGCGGCGGGATGTCCAGGGCCAGAAACAGCCCTGCGCCCAGTACGTTGATGGCGATGACGGTGAGGTAGGCGCCGAGGAAGGGCACTACCAGCGCATCCGCCGTGACCTTGACCAGCTGCGGGCCGATGATGGCGGCGGCAAGTCCGCCGGCCATGACGTAGGAGATCGCCTTGGGGCGGAAGTCCGCATCCACCGCGTCGGCGGCGGCGAAGCGGTAGAAGCCATGGGCTGACTGGTAGAGGCCGGTGACGAAGGAGCCGGCCAGAAACAGCGTGAACGAACCGATATGGAGCGCATAGGCCCCGATCGCCGCCCCGATTGCTCCGGCGGCGGCGCCGATCAGAAATCCCGCGCGCCGGCCGTATTTCTGCATCACTGTCGACATCGGCGTTGCCCAGACCATCGTGCCCATGACGATCAGCGAAATCGGCAGGGTGGCCAGGCAGGGATTGCCTGCAAGCGACTGCCCGGCCAGCCCGCCGATGGTGAAGATGATCGGCATCTGCGCGCCGAGGAATGCCTGGGCCAGGACCAGGATGGCGACGTTGCGTTTCGCGTTGGCCGGGGCCGTGGAAGGGTTCGGGCTGCTCATTGTGCTGGCCTAGCGCCCCGGCCCGGAGAATTCCAGAGCAAAGCTTGCGCGACGTGGGGTCGCGGGAGGCAGGAGGGGCGAGGGAAGAAAGGAGAAGGGGAGGGACGGAGTGCGGAGCGGCAGATTCAGGATGCGGCTTCAGGATGTGGCTTCAGGATACGGCTTCAGGATGTGGCACCGTTCGCGCCGGCGGGAAGGCGCAGTACCACGCGCAGCCCCCCCAGATCCCGCGAGTGCCCGAGCTCGAGCGTACCGCCATGGGCGCGGGCGATATCGGCGGCGATGGCCAGCCCCAGCCCGACCCCGGCGCCACGGTCCTGATTGCGGGCGCTGTCGAGGCGGGCGAATGGCTTGAGCGCCTGTTCGCGATCGGCCTCGGCGATACCGGGGCCGTCATCCTCGATCACGAAGGCCAGCCAGCCCGGCCCCTGCTCGAGGCCGGCCCTTGTGTGGCTGGCGTGGCGGGCGGCGTTGGACAGCAGGTTGTCCAGCGCCCGGCCCAGGGCCATGGGCCTGAACCATGCGGGAGGCGCCTCGGCCAGCGTGCCCAGGGTGACATCCTGCCCCCCTCGCCGGGCCCGGGCCACTACCTCGCGCAGAAAGGCGGCCGGGTCGATGCGTTCGGCGGGTTCTTCCTCGCGGTCGCTTCGCGCTTCGGCCCGGGCAAAGCCGAGAAAGGCATCCACCAGCTTCTCCATCTCCTGCACGTCCTGTTCGAGAGCGGCGCGCTCCTCGCTTTCCTCGATCATCGACAGGCCGAGGCGAAAGCGGGTCAGCGGCGTGCGCAGATCGTGGCTGATGCCCGAGAGCATCATGGTGCGGCTTTCGATCTGGGCGAGGATGCGCGCGCGCATCTCCAGAAAGGCCCGCCCCGCCGCACGCACCTCGGTGGCGCCCGAAATCCGGTAGTCGATCACCTGACCGCGCCCGAAGGCTTCGGCCGCGCGGCCGAGGCGCTTGATCGGGCGCAGCTGGTTGCGCAGGAACAGATAGGCGATCACGGTCATGATGATGCCGATCGACACCATGTAGACCAGGAGCTGGTGGGGATTGCGCGCCGAGAGGCGGTTGCGCGAAAAAGCGACCCGCATCGGCCCCCAGCGGGTGTCGATCGCCAGCACCGCCCGGCTGGCCTGCCCCTGCGGTCCGCGCAGGTCGACTCCGGTCAGGCCGGGCACCTGGCGATAGAGGCTGCGCATCACCCGGGTGCCGGTGAAGTCGCTCCAGATCTTGGCGTCGCTTACCGGGCTGTGGGAGGGCAGTTCGGCGTCGATCAGCAGGGCCGGGGTCAGTTCTTCGAGGCGGGCCCGGGCGGCGGCCGGACTGTCGGCCTCGTTGACCTGGCTGACCAGATGGGCCAGTTCCCGCGCCAGCAGGCCGGTCATCTGCTCGGTGATGCTGTTGAAGTGGCGTTGCACGAAGATCACCGATACCACCAGCTGCACCGATACCATGGGCAGAAGCAGGATCAGCGCCGCCCGGCCGTAGAGCGTCTGGGGCATGTATCTTTTCAGCCAGCGGAAGAACATGATGCCTGAATGCCTGATGTCCGGCGCCTGATGCCTGATGCCTGGTGTCCCGTGTCCGGTGCCCGGTGTCCCGTGTCCGGTGCCCGCTTCGGTCCGCAACCGTCCCGGTGCTCCTGCGCGCGGCGCTTCGGGGCGGAATGGGCGGAATGGGCGGAATGCCGGCATGTCGCGCCGGGCAGGGTGGCCCTGCTTGGCGGGCATGTCAAGCAGGGCCGAAGCCATGCGGGAGCGCCGCCGTGTCGCCTTTGGGTTCGCCAGAGGGCGGCGGCGTGCTACCATGGCAGCGTCGCGAAGGTCGGCGGCGAAGGCGGCGGAAGGAGAAGCGATGGACAGCGATGATCGCGCGATGGAGGGGATCGGAAAGGCCGGAGCGGAGGCGCTGCCTGCCGGACAGGTAGCCTGGCTGACGGACAATATCCGGCGGATCATCGCCCCCAACCCTTCGCCGATGACCTTCTGGGGGACCAACAGCTACCTGGTCGGGCGCGGCGGCGGACTTGCCCTGATCGACCCCGGCCCGGACGATCCGGCGCATATGGCGGCGCTGCTGGCCGCGCTCGCTCCCGGCGAGCGCATCAGCCATATCCTGGTGAGCCACGCCCATCTGGATCATTCGCCCCTGGCGCGCCCGCTGGCCCGGGCGAGCGGGGCCCCGGTGCTGGCCTTTGGCCGGGCGCGCGACGGACAGAGCCCGGTCATGGCCGAACTCATGGCGCGCGGCCTTGGCGGCGGCGGCGAGGGGGTGGACCATGACTTCGCCCCGGATATCCGGCTCGAGGACGGGGCGCGCATCGAAGGCGATGGCTGGCGGATCACCGCCCTGCACACCCCCGGCCATATGTCAAATCACATGAGCTTCGACTTTCAGGGGATTGTTTTTACAGGAGACCATGTGATGGGGTGGGCGAGTTCCCTGGTTTCGCCCCCGGATGGGGACCTCACGCAGTTCATGGCTTCCTGCGCCCGCCTGGCCGCGCGTGAAGACCGCGCCTACCTGCCCGGCCATGGCGCTCCGGTGACAGATCCCGGCGCGCGAATCGCCTGGCTGATCGCCCATCGCCAGCAGCGCGAGGCGGCGATCCTGCAGGCGCTCCAAGCCGTCGGCCCGGCCCGGCTGCCGCTCCTGACCCGCGCGGTCTATACCGACACGCCGCCGGAACTGATGAAAATGGCCGAGCGCAATGTCTTCGCCCATCTGATCGACCTCCATGAGCGCGGTATCGCCACGGTCGAAGGCCCGCTTGAGCCGGCATCGCTTTTTCGCCTCTCCCAGTGACAAACCCAGTGACAAAAATCGCCAATTTACCGCACAAACCCTCTGGACCTTCAAAATCGCCCTCGCTATATACCGGCTCAGTTCCGGCGTAGCTCAGCGGTAGAGCAGTTGACTGTTAATCAATTGGTCGCAGGTTCGATCCCTGCCGCCGGAGCCAACACCCCCGCCAGCGCCGCAGACCTCCGCCAGCGCCGCATATCCCCGCCAGCGCCGCCAGCCGTACTCAGTTAGCCGCCAGCAGCCGCCAGTCGTACCCGCCAAGTGCAGGGTCACCCGCCCGCACGGGATACAGCGCCTGCCGGATATGGGCGGGCTTGGGCGGGCGAATTTTCGGAAGCGGCGGGCGCCTTGCCCTGGAGATTACCTGCCCGCCCCGTTCTCCGCTGCCGGCCGATACAGCCCCGGGATCAGCGATTCGGCCCGGGACTGGATTGCTTCGGGCGGGCTGCCCGGGGGCAGGGGAGGGCCGTAATGGACATCGTGGCGCCGGCCCAGCTGCGCCAGCAATTCGCAGGCATAGCGCAGCGAGGCCACCATGCGCCCGAAATCCGCGTTCCCCCCGCTCAGCAGCCGGGCCAGGCGACGGGTACGGTAGTACTGGCGCGAATTGCGCAACTCTGCCGAAGCGGGCACGATCGGCGCCCGGGTCGCCTCTGACAGGCGGGTGATGCCGCCACGCCAGTGCGGCTCGAAGAGCAGACCTTCGCGCATGTCGGCAACCTGGCCCGAACCGAATATGAGCAGGGCTCCCCCGCTCTCCAGCTGGGCCTGCATCCCGGCAAGGGTCCGGCGCGCGGCGAGCACCTTTTCCCTGCGGTCGAGATCGACAGCGATGATTCGATCCGCCCCCAGGAAGCGCTCGGCCTCGCGGTTGGCCACCACCTTGAGGTCGGGGCGGCGCGCAAACAGCACCCCGGCATGGGCGATGAAGTCGAAAGTGCCCACCGGATGGGTGGCGCCGATCACCACCGGGCCGCGGCTGGGGATGTATTCGAGCCCGTGAGCGACGATCTCGCTGCCGCCATTGCGCGCCAGGAGCGCCTCGACCAGGTCCATCCCCACACGCCCGTCGAGCTCGATCAGCAGCTGCTCGGCCTCGCGCAGGGCGAAGAAGGCCTGGCCGCTGAGCGCGCGGCTCAGCAGATCGACCCCGCTCATGGCCAGACGCAGGAGCCTGAGGCGCCGGTATGCGTCCGGTCCCACCCGCAGGCGGGCGCGCAGGAGCTCGTCCATCGGGTTGGGCTGGGGGGATCTGGGCAAGGAGACCTCGGGTTTCGGACTTCGGATGCTGTGCGGCATGTTTGCCGGCGCCATGCTAGCACGGCTTTTGCGCCGCCGCATCCCAAAGGAGGAAATCCCCGGACTTTCGCCGCGTCTTCGGCAGTTCTCCGCAGGGTCTCCTTTCGCGTCTTCGGGCCGGTTGCCGGGCGGCGGGGAAAGCGGCGGGAAAAAAGACCTTGCCAGCAGCGCCTGGTCGCGCCAATGCTTGCATGACCGGCAGGCGCGGCCCGTATTCGTGCCAGGCGCTGCGGCCGCGCAGGGCGGCCCGGGCATCCGGTGCAGCGGGCGGATGATGCCCGGAGAGCGGTGACGTGCGAGCATGACGGGGGGCAGATGGGCATTTCCACGGCGGCGGGTATCGATATCGATGAGGTGATGCTGAACTTTTCCCCGGGCTCGCTGCAAGTGCTCAACGCGATCCTCGCAGTGGTGATGTTCTCGGTGGCGATCGACCTGAAGCCGGCGGATTTCAGGCGCCTGGCCCGGGCGCCCAGGGCCCTGCTGGCGGGGCTGTTCTCGCAATTCGTGCTGCTGCCGGCGCTGACCTTCCTGCTGGTGCTGGCAACCGCCCCGCGCCCCTCCATCGCCCTGGGGCTGATCCTGGTCGCAGCCTGCCCCGGAGGAAACATCTCCAATTTCATCACCCACCGCGCCGGCGGCAATGCGGCGCTGTCGGTGTCGATGACCGCCTTTTCCACCGTTGCCGCCATCGTGCTTACCCCGCTCAACATCGCCTTCTGGGGCAGCCTCTACGGCCCCACCCGGGCGATCCTGCGCCAGACCGAGATAGACCCGGTATCGGTGGCGATCACCGTGGGGCTGATGCTGGTGCTGCCGCTCGCCCTCGGGGTGATGCTCAACAGCCGCCGCCCCGACCTCACCGCCCGCCTGCGCAGGCCGCTGCAATACCTGTCGATGGCGATCTTCATCGCCTTCATCGTGCTGGCCCTGGCGGCGAACTGGGGGGCCTTCCTGCAATATGCCGGGGCGGTGGCGGCGCTGGTGCTGATGCACAACGCCCTGGCGCTGGCCGGCGGCTATGCCCTGGCCTGGGCCATGGGGCTCTCGCCCTTCGACCGGCGCGCGGTGACGATCGAGACCGGGATCCAGAATTCCGGGCTCGGGCTGATCCTGATCTTCGGATTCTTCGGCGGGCTCGGTGGGATGGCGGTGGTGGCGGCCTTCTGGGGGATATGGCATGTGCTCTCGGGCATCGCCCTGGCCACGATCTGGGCCCGGCGCCCGGTGGTCGGGCAGGGGGCGGCACCGGCGAACTGAGGAGCGCCTGGAGATGCGCCCAAATCCCGATTGCCGCAATATTTTCCGCAATATTCGCGTCGCCCGCCGGGGGGGATCCCCGATGCGGATGCGGGCGTGGCGGCGGACTCCGGGGCATCCGGCACGGCACCGGCAGAGGCGCGGATATCGTCTGCCGCCCGAGGCGGTCTTGCCGGGGCTCAGGGCCGCCTTTCGCCCGGAGGGTTTTCCAGCAGCGGCGCGAGGCGGCGCTTGAGCCGCTCCCGTTCGGGCTCGGCCGCTTCCAGTATCTCGCGGATCTTGAGGAATTCGTGGGCGCTGAAGCGCTCGATGGCCGGGCTGAGCAGGATATCGGGGCGGGCGGTTCTGCAATGCAGGCGGGTAATCTGCTTTTGCAGGATCTGCATGGCCCCCAGCATCAGCTCGGCGGGGCCGGGAGTGTCGTCTGCCGCTTCCGCCCGGGGGCGTCCGGTCACGTCCACCGCCAGCAGGATGTCACAGCCATGTTCGCGCGCCTGGTGCATCGGTACCGGGTTGGTATAGGCGCCGTCGATCATCACCCGCCCGTTCAGCCGCGGGGCCTCGATGATACCGGGGATGGCGATCGAGGCGGCGACGGCCTGCGTCAGGTCGCCTTTGCGGATGGTTACCTCCTCGCCGGTATGAAAGTCGGTGGAACTCACTGCGAAGGGGATGGCGGTTTCTTCGACCCGGTCGGCCATGCCCGGGGGGGAGACCAGCCTGACCAGGCCGGTCCCGTTCAGCAGGATCGGCCGGAACAGGCCGAGATTCAGAGCCTTCGGGGCTTCCTTGCCGCCCCCGGGCCAGAAAAGCTGGCGCGCGGCCCGGCCGGGGCTTGCCAGCACTTCGAGCGCATGGGCGCGGATCTCGCGCCCGCCGATTCCCGAGGCATAGGCCGCCCCGAGCAGGGCGCCGATCGAGCAGCCGGCGATGAAGGCGGGCTTTATCCCCAGCTCGTCCAGGGTTTCCAGTACCACGATATGGGCAAGCCCCCGCGCCGCGCCGCCGCCCAGTGCCAGGCCGATACGGGGATGGGTGGGGGAATCGTCCGTCATGATTTCTCCGCTCGGGCTTTCTCGGCTCGGGATTTCACCGCTCGGGCGCCCGTGTTGCAAAGGCCGCCGGAGCCTCTGCCGAACCCTCCCGCCCGCGAGCGGCGCGCGCCGACGGCGGTCTTGCGCGAAGCGATGGTAGGCCCGGCAGGACTCGAACCTGCGACCAAAGCGTTATGAGCGCTCCGCTCTAACCAACTGAGCTACAGGCCCGCCATGCCCCTGTTACCAAATCAGGCAGGCGCGTCAACTGTCGCCTGGAGCCGGGAGCGGCAAATCGCGTGTCTGCGAAGGGCGCGAATCCGTGGACATGGGGCCGGGCTTGCTCTATCCGGTCCCTGCCGGGCGCGGTCCGGGCGCTGGCGCAAGGGGGCGGAGATGGCGGAAGCAAACGAAGGTCTGACCTATGCCGAAGCCGGCGTGGATATCGACGCGGGCAATCAGCTGGTGGAGCGGATCAAGCCCGCCGCGCGCGCCACGGACCGGCCCGGGGTGATGGCGGGGCTGGGCGGCTTTGGCGGGCTGTTCGATCTGGCCGCCGCGGGCTATCGCGACCCGGTGCTGGTGGCGGCGACCGACGGGGTGGGCACCAAGCTGCGCATTGCCATTGATACGGGGATTGTTGACACGATCGGCATTGATCTCGTGGCCATGTGCGTGAACGATCTGGTGTGTCAGGGCGCGGAGCCATTGTTTTTCCTAGACTATTTCGCAACCGGCAAGCTCGAGACGGAAGCCGCCGCGCGCATCGTCGAGAGCATCGCCGCCGCCTGCAAGGCCTCGGGCGCGGCCCTGATCGGCGGCGAGACCGCCGAGATGCCGGGCATGTATGCGGATGGCGACTTTGACCTCGCGGGCTTTGCCGTGGGCGCCATGGAGCGCGGCGCCGCGCTGCCTGCGGGAGTGGCCGAGGGCGATGTGCTGCTGGGGCTTCTGAGCGATGGGGTTCATTCCAACGGCTATTCGCTGGTGCGCGCGATCGTCGGGCGCGCGGGGCTCGGCTGGGATGATCCGAGCCCCTTTGGCGCGGGCAGGCTGGGCGCGGCCCTGCTCACGCCGACGCGGCTCTATGTGCGCCCGGCGCTGGCGGCGATCCGCGCGGGCGGCGTGCACGGGCTCGCCCATGTCACCGGCGGCGGGCTCACCGAGAACCTGCCCCGCGTGCTGCCCGAGGGGCTGGGCGCGCGGGTGGACCTCTCGGCCTGGGCGCTGCCGGGGGTCTTTGCCTGGCTGGCCGAGGCGGGCGGGCTCTCGGAAAGCGAACTGCTCAAGACCTTCAATGCCGGGATCGGCATGGTGCTGGTGGCCGCCCCCGAACGCGCCGGGG